>JAEXJU010000298.1 GCA_023448955.1 Bacteroidota bacterium | reverse complement strand
CGTCATAACGAGGTTGCTCCAAACCAATTCGAATTGGCGCCGATGTTCGAGGAAGCTAATGTTGCGGTAGATCATAACTCACTATTGATGGATGTGATGGCGAGAGTAGCGCATAAGCACCATTTCCACATCTTATTTCACGAAAAACCATTTGCCGGAGTAAACGGAAGTGGAAAGCATAACAACTGGTCGCTTGGAACTGATACAGGCGAAAACCTTTTGAGTCCAGGAAAAAACCCAAAGAAGAATCTTCAGTTCCTGACATTTTTTGTGAATACTTTGAAAGCCGTTCACGATTATGCAGATCTACTGAGAGCATCTATCGCTTCAGCAAGCAATGATCACAGGCTGGGTGCTAATGAAGCGCCACCAGCCATTATCTCTGCATTTATAGGAAGTCAGTTGTTTGGCGTTCTGGAAGAGCTGGAAAAAGTAACCGATGGAAAATTATCTCCTGAAGAAAAAACCGAATTGAAGCTTAATGTTGTAGGAAAGATTCCTGAGATTCTTTTGGATAATACGGACAGAAACAGAACATCGCCTTTTGCGTTCACAGGAAATAAATTTGAGATCAGAGCGGTTGGTTCTTCTGCAAACTGTGCAGAAGTTATGACAGTGATGAACGTGATTGCTGCAAAACAGCTTAAAACATTCAAAAAAGAAGTGGATGCTCTGATTGAAAAAGGTCTTAAGAAGGATGAAGCGATTTTCAACGTTCTGAGAGAATACATCAAACAATCGAAAAACATTATGTTCGAAGGTGATGGTTATTCAGACGATTGGGCAAAGGAAGCGGAGAAAAGAGGACTCAACAATCTTAAAACTACACCTGAAGCGCTTAAGGAAGAATTAAACAAGAAATTTGTTGACCTTTATGAAGAACTTGGAATCTATTCTCACAGAGAATTCGAAGCTAGAAACGAAATCAAACTGGAGAAATATTCTACTGTAATTGATATCGAAGCCAGAGTTTTAGCAGATATTGCAAGAAACCACATCATTCCGGCTGCGCTTAACTATCAGAATCGATTGATTGAGAACGTCAGAGGACTAAAGGAAATCTTTGGTGATCAAGAATTCAAACCATTGGCAAAAGAACAATTAAGTCTGATTTCTCAGATCTCAGAAAATGTATCGAAAATAAAAGTAGGTGTAGATGATCTTCTAGCGGCAAAAGAGAACGCGAAAAGTACTTCAGGAAGCCAAAAACAAGCCGAAGAATACTGTAATAAAGTAATTCCTTTCTTCGAAGTTGTGAGAGAAGCGTCTGATGCATTGGAAATGATGGTAGATGACGAATTATGGCCGATGACCAAGTACAGAGAACTCCTGTTTACAAGGTAAGTAGATAAATATCTACAAAAACGTTAAAAAATCTTAACTAAAAATAAAACCGCAAAGTCTAAATAAAGGCTTTGCGGTTTGTTTTTCTTTAACATTCTTAAAAAGACTGTTAAATTATGTTAAACTGAAGTGCGCTGAATTTGATTTCAAATGCCCTTTCATGAGTATTGGCTATTTTTGCTATGCAATCACAAAAAACCAACTCAAGTTTAACACAAATAATTAAATATATATGAAGAAAAGAGTTCTAGTTTATATCTTATTTGTGACCACATTTTTCTCGCTTCAGTCTTGCGTTTCTAACTATGTGGTTTCTAACAATCAAACATACAAAACTGATGCCAAATTTGCATCGTTGAATATTCAGCCGGTTGTTAATAATAATACGCCAAGTAAAACGCAAAAAGTTTTAGCAGCTATCTCCAATACCAGTGCAGACATCAAAAGGTCAGCCATTGAAAACGCTATCAAACACAGCAATACAATAGACAACATCTTGTCCGAAGCTGAAAGTTACCTAGGAACACCTTACAGATTCGGAGGAACTTCCAGAAGCGGAATAGACTGTTCAGCATTCGTATTGTCGGTTTTTGGCGCAGCAGCTGGGATGAATCTTCCAAGAGTAGCAGCAGAGCAATCTCAGGAAGGAGATTCTGTAGAAAAAACAGAACTTCAGAAAGGTGACTTGGTATTTTTCTCCCACAGAGGCAGCAGAATTTCGCATGTTGGAATTGTGGAAGAAGTTACAGCAGATGGACAAATAAAGTTTATACACGCTGCAACATCTAAAGGTGTTATGGTTTCCTCGCTGGATGACAGCTACTGGGGTCCAAAATTCAGATTTGCAAAACGAATTATTTCCGAAAACAAACTAAGTGTATTAAATAATTAGAGAGACTGAAAATATTTCAGAAAAAACCTCAGAATATTTTCTGAGGTTTTTTGTTTTCCTGGGTTATATACTAGATGAGCTTTTTCCCGCTTTCCGCTTCTACTCCTCACGCCAATACTTTCCCGGAGCCAGTTGCGGGGTAACCGCTGCAATCGGGGCTATTAGTTTGATAGTATGCTAAAGACAAATAAAGCCGGTTGCAATATAATTTGCTAAATAGTGGTGAGTAGAAGTGTCGCTCCTAAGGAGCTTACAAATGAATATTGAAAATTATAAGACAATTTCATTCTTAGGAAATCGGATTGTTTCTACAATCGTTGAGCTCCGTAGGAGCGAAACGGAAGGAAAATGCTAATCAATAATCATGGTTTCGATTTTAAGGCGAACGTCTTCACTTTTCAGTTTCAGAATCAGAAAATACAATTCCGGGAATTGGAGCGAGATCTCGTTCCAGCTTTGCGTCAGTTCATAAACATTGTCAATGCCTTGTAGCAGGCTAGCCATAAAATGCTTTTTACGCTGAATCAAACCTCGGAAACCATAAGCGCCCAAAACCTGAAGAAAACGTATCAGTTTCATCCATTCAAAAGATTCCGTCAGTATTTTTTTATCATCATCATTCCAAAAGGAGAGATAATAATCCAGCATTTCAACTTTGAATTCCGTTGTGAAGTTCGCTTTTGCCTGAAAAAGAAAGGAAATCACATCATAAGTTGCCGGACCTTCCATCGCAGATTGATAATCAATAAAGAAAATCTCATCATTATCATTCACCAAAATATTTCGCGACTGGAAATCCCGGATCATCAAGGTTTTCGGCTTCAGATTCTGGATTCTTTCAGAAATAAGTCTGAACTCTTTAAGCAATGTTGATTTATGATACTCGATTTCCAGCACATCCACTAGGAAGTTTTTAAAATAATAGAGATCGTGTGTGATCGGCAGATCATCATACTTTTCATATTCGAAGCTGTTGCGGAAGTCAGTTTTTCCCAAAGTTTTCTTCTGCAATTGGAATAATTTTTCAAGACTTTTCCTTACTAGTGTTTTTACACGTTCACTTTCCCCTTCATTAGAAATTATTTCGGATAGCGTTTTATCCCCAAGAAATTCCTGAATGTAAAGATTATTATCTGTATTGATTCTGAGG
>JAEXJU010000286.1 GCA_023448955.1 Bacteroidota bacterium | reverse complement strand
GAATAATACCGCACCATTCCAAGGAATTCATAATATAATCTTCTGCGCCTTCTACAAATCTTGCGGTGTCTGTATCCTCTATTCTGAGGACAAAATCGCCGCCTTGGTTTTTTGCAAAAAGATAGTCATACAAAGCAGTTCTTACTCCGCCAAGATGTAAAGCGCCTGTTGGACTGGGCGCAAATCGCACTCTTACTTTTGTCATATGTAGATATGTAATGTTTTTCTAGGTTATTCCGATTATCGGAACAAGTTATGTAATCGCTTAAATCCATCTGTGTGTCTACAAACTTTTAAATGGCGATTTCATATCAAAATTGTGGTGCAAAATTAAGGAAAAAAGGATAACATTCTGTATTTTTGAAGTTTAATGTAATTATGGTTTATATCTCCAAGACGAACAAATTCTTTTTCTATATACAAGGCTTTTGGCGGGGAATCGTTCCTGTAAAATCTTATGATAAGAAAATAGATGAGCTGTACAAAACTGTATCTAAAGAAAATCTATTCAAAATAGAAGAGAGGGTAGACTATTACAATAAAATTCAGGATTCAAAAAAAGGTTTTCATTCAGGAACTTACGTAAAAGATTTATTGAAGCCGAAAACACCTAAGTCTTATTATTTTGACACCTACGAATTTGCAAGATTTTTTCCCGGAAATTATCCTATCGATTTTAGATTTGGCGATGTCAATACCATTTTGGAGTATCCGATGATAACCAAAAGTAGGCCTATAAGAGGAAATAATGAGAATAATATCTTATTAAACCTGGATAAAGCTAGACATTTTGTTAATGTGAAAGGCGATATTGATTTTTTGAAAAAAGAAAATAAACTGATCGGTAGAGCTGGTGTTTATCAGGAGCATAGGATCAGATTTTATGAACGATATTTCAATAATGCTTTATGTGATCTGGGGCAAGTGAATAAAAGACAAGGAAATTCGGATTGGATAAAGCCAAAAATATCTATTGCGGATCATTTAAAAAATAAATTTATTTTGAGTCTGGAAGGGAATGATGTAGCGACTAATCTTAAATGGATTATGTCTTCCAATTCTATTGCCGTTTCTCCTCCTCTAACGATGGAAACCTGGTATATGGAAGGAACTTTGCAAACTGATGTACATTTTATAGGTATTGATGAGGATTATAAGAATCTAGAGGAAAAATTGCAATATTACATAGATCACGATAAAGAAGCTCTGGAAATCATCAACAATGCCAAAGAACATCGGAGTCAATTTAATAACAAAAATATTGAAAATCTGACCTCTCTTTTGGTATTAAAAAAATATTTTGATTACTTTCGCTAAAAATATTAAAAAAAATAAAAAAATGTTGGAAATAGGAGAAAGACCTTGGGGTAAATATTATGTATTGGCAGATGAACCAAATTATAAGCTAAAAAGAATTGAGGTAAATCCGGGACAGAAGTTGTCATACCAATACCACCATAAGAGACAAGAACAATGGACAATAATAGAAGGAAATGCTACTATTGTTCTGGATGATAAAGAAATTCCATTGGCTTATGGTGAGAGTATTTTTATCCCATTGGGAGCTAAACATCGTATCATGAATCTTACAGATAAACCCGTTATTTTCATCGAAGTACAAACAGGAACTTATTTCGGAGAAGATGATATAGTGAGGCTTGAGGATGAGTATGAAAGATAATGATTTTATTGATAAATTATAGATTGGTTATGTAAGATTTGTAAGTTTTTATAACAATTAGTATTTTTTATCAAATACTTAGAGCCTGTTTAAATTTTATTTAAAAAAAAAATTATTGCTTTCTTTTAATTTTCTAAATCAAAATAAACTTTGTTTGTTTTCTACTTTAACATAAAGGATTACAGTGAAATTAAGTCAATTATTATTAAGAAATCATCAATTGATTTTCATTAAGAAATTTAAGCTAAATTACATTAATTTTAATAACTCCGAAAATAATATAAAGGCTAATTAGTATTTTATCCTATGGAAAAAATCATTTTATTTATCAAGACTTATAAGCCAGATTTTAATCAGTGCAAAAAACTATTAGATTCTGTTGTCAGATATAATAAGGATAATATAAACATACTAATATCAGTGAATGATGACGATTATAATTATTTTAAAAATAATCTTCCAACTGATATTTTCAATATAATTAAAGATAGTGATATAATTAATTGTAAAATTTCAAATTCCTGGCAATATCAACAAATTGTAAAATCACAGTTACATAGAATAGGATTAACTGAAAATTATGTTTGTTTAGATTCAGATTCTTATTTTATCAAAGATTTTTATGTTTCTGATTTTATTCAAGAAGATATTCCATTTACAATCATTCATCAGCAGAAAGAGTTGTTTTCATGGTTAAGTATAAATCATAAACACTTTAAAGATGATCCAAAAAGTTATTTTGAGAATATAAGCAGGAAAGTTATGGATCAAATTGGAAGAAAAGGTATTTGCTATGATTATGGCCCTTCGCCTACAATATGGTCAAATAAAGTTTGGAAATCTTTTCAAAATAATTATTTGGATTTAAATAACATAGATTACATTAGTCTAATAGAAGAATATCCAAGTGAATTTACATGGTATGGAGAATGGTTGTTAAAATCAGAAGCAATTCCTCTCCTGCCAAAAGAACCTCTCTTTAAGGTTTTTCATTATAAAAGGCAATTTCAGGACTTTGTAAAAGAAGGTCATACAAGGGAGTCTATTAAAGAAAATTATATGGGTATTGTTTTGCAATCGAATTGGAACAGGGATTTAAAATGGTACCAGAAAAAAGTAGACTTATAGTCATAATTGAAAATTTAATTATCTATATACTCCATAGAAATATGAAAATGAAAGTAATTTTAGATGCTGATGTAATGGCGGATTTTTATAGAGATAACCGAACTGGTATTTTTCGTGTTGCATTTGAGTTATTTAAGCGTCTATCTAATAGCAAAGAAATAGAACTGTACTATTCTCATTTAAGTCTATTCAATCTTGATACAACAACGGAAGAACTAAATCTTTTTTTTTACCAAAATTCGATACAGATAAAAGGCTCCAATGAGAGGTTAAAGAGAAAATTTCTGCCTTTTCGAAAAGAAAAGTTGTTTAAAAAGATCTATGAGAAATTAGGAATCTTTAACTACAAAAATAATTATAAAGAAGAGGTATTCAGATTCTCACAGATTTTCCACTCTTTTTATTATCCTATTAATAAGAAAATAAATTCTTATTCAAATCTGAAAAAAATAGTCACTGTTCACGATCTGATTCCTATTCTGTTTCCGAATCTTCATTTTACTTCCTCGCTGATAGAAAATGTTATAAAAAGTGTAGAAAATGACGGATATGTTATTTGTGTATCTGAAAATACTAAAAGAGATTTACTCACCTATGCTCCTCATATCAAACCAGACAGGGTTTTTGTAAGTTTGCTGGCGGCATCGCCAGAAATATTTTATGTTTGTAAAGACAAATCAGCATTTGAAGTCATACAGAAAAAATATAAGTTGCCGGAGAAATACTTTTTATGTTTAGGAACTTTAGAACCCCGTAAAAATGTTGATCACATTATCCGTTCTTTTTTAAAAATGGTTAAAGAAAATGAAGTTTACGATTTGAGTTTGGTTTTGGTCGGATCTATGGGCTGGGATTATGATAAAATCTTTAAAGAATATGAAAATGCTCATGAATTTAAAGATAAGATTATCATTACGGGAAGAGTTCCCGATGAAGAGCTAGCAAGTTTATACAGTAACGCTCATTCATTTTATTACATGTCTTTATATGAAGGGTTCGGATTACCGCCATTAGAAGCAATGCAGTGTGGATTGGCTACCGTAACATCCAATACATCTTCTTTACCGGAAGTTGTTGGTGATTCAGGAATTATGCTGGACCCTACAGATGAAACAGCTCTTATCCAGACTATGAAAGAGTTGTATTATGATGAAGAATTACGAAAATCGTATGCCAATAAAGGACTGGAAAGATCTAAAAACTTTTCATGGGAAAAGTGTGTAAAAGAACATATTGAGATATATAAAAGAATCGTCAATAGCTGATCTGATATAGAAGTTTAATTTAAAGACACGATGAAAAAAAAGATTTTATATTTTATGCCTGATTGCCCTACAGAAGGCAAAGCTGGAAATATTACCAGGAGTAGACAGGTGTTAGAATTTTTAAATGATTCTTACAAAACTAATGATGTAGATTTTTTATCCATAAGCGATTGGGGAACTTGGACACCTTCATCAACGCAGGCATTTCATGATCTTTATCTAAATATTAATCTTATTCTTACCAACAGAAAAATTGATAAGAAAAAGTATCCTGTAAAATCTTTTTTCTTCTATAAAATTCCTAATTTTATTCCAAAGTTGCTAAAAGGAATTAGCATAGATATTTCAAATCCGTTTTTAAATAAAAAAGTTACAAAAATTCTAAATGCCAAGAAATATGATAAAATAATTATCAGCTATGCTTCTTGGAGTAGTTTGATAGATAATTTAAATTACAAAAGTTATCTAATATTAGACTCGCATGATTTTATTACGGCTCAATCCAGAAATAAAGTAAACAGAATCGGAAAACTATTTCAGTCAGAAATAGAAGCAATGCGGAAATTTAATGAGATCTGGACTTTTTCTGTTGAAGAGAAATATATTTTTGAACAGTTTACAGACAGTAAAATAGTTCATATTCCGGTTTCCTTTCCTCAAAAATCATTATCACCTTTAAAACAGGATTATAAATACGATGTTGTTTATGTAGCCAGTAATAATCCTCATAATATAAGTAGTATTAACTGGTTTTTAGAAAAAGTTTTACCTTTCTTTAAATCAAATATTAAAATACACGTCATTGGAAAAATAGGAAACGAGATTAAAAAAAAATATCCGAATGTAGTTATCCATGGTATGGTAGATGATTTGCAAGAATTTTATGATAATGGCAGAATCACGATTTGTCCAATGTTGAGCGGAACAGGTGTAAAGATCAAAGTTTTGGAATCCCTTAGCAATAATTTACCGGTAGTTACAAATACACGTGGAGTAGACGGGCTTTCACAAAAGAATGATAACGGGTGTTTAGTCACTGATGATGCTAGTGAATTTGCCGGATATATTGAAGATCTTTTAAAAGATAATGAATTGTATGATAAGTTAAGAAATAAAGCTTTTGAATTTATAAAAAACAATCATAGCCTTGAGAAAGAAATAACTTTCTTTAAAAACAAATTTTCCTAAAAAATAACTTTATACCTTGAAAAAGATTCTTATAGACCTAGAAAGGCTTCGTTACCCCAACTCCGGAATTGCTAATGTATTTCGCAATCTGGCAAAAGGTTTTCAGTCGCTGAATAATAATTTTGAGATTAACTTTTTTGGAGACTTTTCTACTTTAGATTTTACGCCATCTCATAAAATCTGTTGGAAAAAATGGCATAAGTTTTTTGATAATTTTAGTTCAAAATTTGACATCATACATGTCAGCCATCAGCTATCGTCTTATTTCCATAAAAATTACAAATCAACAGTAAAAATTGTTACACTGCACGATCTGAATTTTTTGCACGAAGGTCTCTCAGATTCCAAAAAAAAGAAAATGCTGCATAAAGTTCGTAATAATTTAAAATATGCGGATTATATAGTTTGTATATCAGAATATGCCAGGCAGGATTTTCTAAGAAATAAAAACCTCTTTGCTTGTAGAAAGCTCAAAGATATATTTGTAATTCACAATGGGATTCAGCTTCCTGAAGAAAGAGAATATTTTTTAGGAAAATATATTTTTCTTAGTAAAAAGAGATATATTTTGAATATTGGCGTACTTTTTAATAAAAAAAATCAGTTGTCAATTATTGAGATGTTACCCTTTATTGATGAAGATCTAGTACTGATAGCTTCGGATGAGAAACAACCATATGCTGAACAGGTCAGAACTCGTATCAAGGAACTGAATCTAGACAATAGGGTTCATATACTTAAAAATCTTTCTGAAGAAGAAAAATACGCTGTAGTACAGAATTGTGAAGCTTTATGCCATCCATCTATTGCTGAAGGTTTTGGAATACCACCTATTGAAGCAATGGCTTTTGGAAAACCTGTTTTTTTGTCAAAATATACAAGTCTCCCGGAAATTGGAGGAAGTAAAGCATTTTATTTCGAGAATTTTGATCCAAAAACTATGGCAGATTATTATATTGGTAAAATGAGTTTATACAAGAATAATGAACAGGAAATGAGCCGTGAAATAAAAAACTGGACAAAACAATATGATTATGCTGTAATGTCCAATAATTATCTTGATCTTTATAAAAAAATTCTTCTTAAGGATTAGTACAGGAATTCCAAAACCGTTTTCTCAATAATTCTCACACAATCCAATAGCTGTTCTTCGGTGATTACCAAAGGTGGCGCTAGTCTTATGATATTTCCGTGGGTTGGTTTGGCAAGCAAACCATTTTCTTTCAGTTGCAAGCAAAGATTCCAGGCTGTTTTGCTGTCAGGCGTATCGTTGATAAGGATAGCATTCAGCAAACCTTTTCCTCTGACTTTCGTAATTAAATCTGTTTTCTGAATTAATTTCTCTATCTCAGAACGGAAAAGTTGTCCTAATTCTTCAGCTCTTTCTGATAATTTTTCTTCTTCTACGACATCTAAAGCTGCCACTGCCACTGCACAAGCAATCGGGTTTCCACCAAAAGTAGAGCCGTGCTGACCTGGCTTGATAACATTCATAATCTCGTCATTCGCCAGGACTGCGGAAACAGGATACATTCCGCCTGAAAGCGCTTTTCCAAGAATCAAAATGTCGGGCTGAACATCTTCGTGATGGCAGGCAATCAATTTTCCGGTTCTTGCAATTCCGGTCTGAACTTCGTCAGCAATGAAAAGGACGTTATATTTTTTACACAATTCTGATGCACCTTTTAAGAAGCCTTCATCCGGAACATACACGCCGGCCTCACCTTGGATTGGTTCAGCCAAAAATGCAGCGATATTCTGGGCGTCATTTTTTAGAATTTCTTCCAAAGCTGCCAAATTATTGTAAGGAATTTTCACAAATCCGGGCGTAAAAGGCCCGTAATTTTGATTCGCATCCGGGTCATTGGAAAAAGAAACTATCGTTGTAGTTCTGCCGTGGAAGTTGTTTTCACAAACTATTATCTTTGCAGCATTTTCGGAAATACCTTTCACTTCATAGCTCCATTTTCTGGCTAATTTTACGGCAGTTTCTACTGCTTCAGCACCAGAATTCATGGGAAGAACTTTATCAAACCCAAAAAGAGTTGTAATTTTTTTCTCGTATTCACCAAGATTGGAATTGTAAAATGCTCTTGATGTCAAAGCTAATTTCTTAGCCTGATTTACCAAAGCATCAACAATTTTTGGATGAGAATGACCTTGGTTTACAGCGGAATAAGCCGAAAGAAAATCGTAGTATTTTTTACCTTCCACATCCCAAACAAAAACGCCTTCGCCGCGTTCCAAAACCACAGGAAGCGGGTGATAATTATGAGCGCCGTGTTTTTCTTCAAGATTAATGAAATATTGTGAATTTTTTTCCTTAACTGCTGTTGACATAACTTTAATTTTTTGTAAAAATAATGAATTTGATTGCAATTAATGATAAGAAAAATGCCTAACTGTAAAAGTCAGGCATTTTATCTATCTGGATTTTATTTTTTAGATATTATTATCAAAATTCTTATCCATTACAAAATCTTCCATAAATTTTGTAGTGTAATTTCCGGCAAGGAAATCTTCATTTTCCAATAATTGTCTGTGGAAAGGAATAGTCGTTTTCACACCTTCGATGTAGAATTCTTCCAGCGCACGTTTCATTTTTGCTATTGCTTCTTCTCTGGTCTGAGC
>JAEXJU010000232.1 GCA_023448955.1 Bacteroidota bacterium | reverse complement strand
TTAATGTGGTTTTACCGGAAGATTCAGGTCCGTAGATCTCAATAATTCTACCTCTCGGATATCCGCCAACACCCAAAGCAAGGTCAATTCCTAATGAACCGGAAGGAATAACTTCTATTGTAGTGTCTACAGAATCTTCACCCAAAGTCATCACGGTGCCTTTTCCATAGGTTTTATCTAGTTTTTCTAGCACTAGCTGGAGTGCTTTTTTCTTATCGTCAGTACTGCTCATTATAAAAATAAATTATTCTCAAAAATAATCATTTTAATTCTTAATTGCTAATTTTTTGTTCTAAAGAGAAAGTTAAAAAAGTTATTTTTTCACTTAAAAGTCATTCCATAAAAATAAAAAAATCCGAAGCATAAAACTTCGGATTTTTTAAATATTGATTGAATATTATTAAATCGTAGATAACCTCAATGTATTGGTTTTACCACCATTATGAACAGGCATTGCATTAAGATTCACAACAAAATCACCTTGTTCTACAAAACCGTAATTATGAGTCAGCATATTAACCTGGATTACTGTTTCATCAGTAGATTTTTGCATATCGTAATAAAATGCTCTAACTCCCCAAAGCAGATTCAGCATAGTAATAACACGTTTGTTAGAACTGAAAACGATGATGTGAGAAGATGGTCTGTGTGCTGAGATCTGAAATGCTGTATAGCCGGAAGCTGTAAGCGTTACAATAGCTTCTGCACCGGTAGATTTTGCGATATCTACAGCAGAGCGGCATACCTTATCAGTAATAAATCTCTCATCTACACAGTTGATTTTTTCTTCTATGACGTGATTTAGTTTTGAATATAAAGCCGTTTTTTCGATATTCTTAACAATTTTCGCCATATTTTTAACTACATCCACAGGATATTTTCCAACAGATGTTTCTCCGGAAAGCATCACCGCATCTGCACCATCCAAAACAGAGTTGGCAACGTCGTTCACTTCGGCTCTTGTTGGTGTCATACTGTTGATCATTGTTTCCATCATCTGGGTTGCAATGATAACAGGTTTTGCATATAGTCTTGCCTTGTTAACAAGGTTCTTTTGAATTACCGGCACCTGCTCCATTGGAACTTCTACTCCAAGATCTCCTCTGGCAACCATAAGGCAGTCACATTCCATAAGAATCTGATCTATATTCTTTACGCCTTCAGGTTTTTCAATCTTGGCAATAATCGGCGTTTTAGATTTATTGGTAGGATGTTTTGCCATCAATTCCTTAAGATCAATGATATCCTGAGCGTGACGAACGAAAGAAAGTGCAATCCAGTCAAACTCATTGTCTAACATAAAGTTAGCGTCTTCTATGTCTTTTTCTGTCAATGCAGGAAGTGATACATTGGTATTCGGAAGATTAACCCCCTTTTTAGAGCTTAATGGTCCTCCTTGTATTGTTTTTGCGCGAACCGTATCTACATTGTTAGTTTCAATAACTTCAAAAACCAATTTTCCGTCATCAATAAGAATTCTTTCTCCGACTTTTACATCCTGAGGGAATTTTTCATAAGTCATGTAAACTTTTGTGGAATCGCCCTCTAATTTTTCATTGGTAAAGGTCAGAACATCTCCCGGATTAAGGAAAGATCCTTCTTTTACAACACCAACTCTCAACTTAGGACCTTGTAAATCGCCTAAAATCGAAACGGAGTAGCCATATTCTTTATTGATCTCGCGGATGATATCAACATTTCTTTTTACCAATTCATAATCGGCGTGAGAAAAATTGATTCTAAATACATCCACACCGGCCTGGATCATTTGGATCATAGTTTCCTTACTGGAAGTTGCAGGTCCTAGTGTTGCAATTATTTTTGTTTTTTTAAGGTTCTTATTCATAGTATTGAATTAATTGATAAAGTTCTTCATCGGAACTTAATAGATATTCCTGAATTTGAAATACAAAATTTTCAGGGAGCAAAATTAATGAAAAATCCGCAAACATATCAGAATTAGTTAAAATGTAATCGGCATCCTGATGCAGATTTAGTAAAAATTTAATATTCGATTCATCTAAAAAAAGCTGATTTTGTGTCTTTTTTTGTTCAGAACGAATTGATTTGTTAGATATAAAGCTATAACAGTTTTTCGAAAACTTATCATAAGCCTGATATCTTGAAAAAAAATAGTCGAAATATTCCCCTTTGACTTTTATATCATCAATCCTTTTAAAATTAAAATCATTGATTTTGTTCAGGAGAAAAAACAATTCGTGCTCAGGGATTGTTTTTACAAGTCTTATCAATCCTACAGTGATCTCAGATAGATCTTCTTCTAGCTTAAGAAATTGTTTTTTGATTTTCAATAATATTTTCTTTTTTGCTCAGAACATAAAACGCCCTTTGAGCGGCTTTCTCTTCAGCTTTCTTTTTAGAAGCTTCTACAGCATTAGATATTTTCTCATTATGAAGCCAGACGTGGCATCGAAATAAGATTGTTTTATTAGGCTGAAACTCTTCACAGGTTTCATATCTGATAGGAACTTTCTTTTTCTGACTCCACTCTAATAAAAGGCCTTTGTAACTTATAATCTTATTTTCCAGCTTATTAATAGTGGATGGCGTTAGTATCCTGTCCAGAACTATTTTTTTGCAGAATTCATAATCAATATCCAGATAAATGGCTCCAATAAGAGCTTCCAGTAAATTTCCGGATATGTTTTCGCTCAGAATTGTCTGGGAAATGTCTACCTGTAAAAGGCTGCTGAGTTTTAGATCTTCACCTAATTTATTCAGGTTTTTCCGATTGACAATTTTGGATTTCATCTGCGTAAGAAACCCCTCATTTTCATTCGGATAAGTCTGAAAAAGATGGCAAGAAATAATGGTTCCTAAAACAGAATCCCCTAAAAACTCAAGACGTTCGTAATTTTTTTTATTCGTACTTTTTGTAGAGGATTTCAGAGAGAAGGCCTCCTTAAAGATTTCCAGATTGTGGATATTATATCCTACAATATCAGAAATTTTTTTGCGAAAAAGAATATCTTTTTCCGAAAGTTTTTGTGTTCTGTTTTTAGGAAGAAATTTGAAAAAATAATTTTTCAACTCCATAAAAACCTCAAATTATATTTTTTTGAAAAGAACGCACGCATTGTGGCCTCCAAAACCGAAAGTATTGCTCATTGCAATTTCAACATTTTTTTCTACCGCATTATTGAAGGTAAAGTTGAGTCTGCTGTCAATGTTCTCATCATCAGTAAAATGATTGATGGTTGGTGGTACGATGCCATGAATAATGGTATGTAATGCAGCAATGGCCTCAATAACTCCGGCAGCTCCGAGAAGATGTCCAGTCATTGATTTTGTAGAATTGATCTGAATATCAAAAGCGTGCTCTCCGAATAATCTTGCAATAGCATTGGATTCTGCAATGTCTCCTAATGGAGTAGACGTACCATGCATGTTGATATGGTCTACTTCGTCAGCAGTTACACCGGCATCCTCCAAACAATTTTTCATTACCAGATAAGCGCCAAGACCTTCAGGGTGTGGTGCTGTCATATGATGTGCATCTGCACTCATGCCGCCGCCAGCTAATTCTGCGTAGATTGTTGCTCCTCGTTTTTTTGCATGTTCATATTCTTCAAGTATGATACATCCAGCACCTTCACCTAAAACAAAACCATCTCGGTCTTTGTCAAAAGGTCTCGAAGCTGTTTTAGGATCATCGTTTCTTGTAGAAAGTGCGTGCATTGCATTGAATCCTCCCATTCCGCTCGCTGTAACAGCTGCTTCGGAACCTCCGCAGACGATAACGTCTGCCTTGCCAAGATTAATAAGCATTTTTGCATCTATAAAAGCGTTAGCAGATGATGCACAGGCAGAAACCGTGGTGTAGTTTGGTCCGTGGAATCCATACTCTATGGAAATGTTTCCGGGCGTGATGTCCGCAATCATTTTTGGAATAAAGAAAGGATTGAACCTTGGGATGTTATTGGAAGCTGCCCAGCCAAGAACTTCCGTTTCGAAAGTTTCCAGTCCGCCGATTCCGGATCCCCAGATCACTCCGACGCGATCCTTATTCACTTCATCTTCAATAAGTCTGCTATGCGCAATGGCTTCTCTTGCGGCAATCTGGCCGAATTGAGAATTTCTGTCCATTTTCTTTGCTTCTTTTTTATCGAAATAATTAAGAGCATCGAAATTTTTTACTTCGCAGGCAAACTTAGTTTTAAAATTAGTGGAATCAAAAAGAGTAATAGGAGCAGCGCCGCTCTCTCCTTTGATAAGGTTTTCCCAGTATTCTTTAGCATTATTTCCGATCGGTGTAATAGCGCCGAAGCCGGTTACAACTACTCTTTTTAATTCCATAAATTTCTTTGTATAGATAAAATATTATTTATTTACAACTTCTTCGATGTAAGCAATAGCGTGACCTACAGTTGTAATTTTTTCTGCTTGATCATCAGGAATCTGAATATTGAATTCTTTTTCGAATTCCATGATTAGTTCTACAGT
The DNA here is from genome assembly GCA_023448955.1 of Bacteroidota bacterium. Taxonomy (GTDB): domain Bacteria; phylum Bacteroidota; class Bacteroidia; order Flavobacteriales; family Weeksellaceae; genus Epilithonimonas. Next base: position 90 of record JAEXJU010000232.1, on the reverse strand, counting down.
ATCCAATGAATCAGCTCCTAAATCATTAGTGAAGCTAGCTTCTGGAGTTACTTCTGTTTCTTCAACGTCAAGCTTATCAGCGATGATAGC
>JAEXJU010000228.1 GCA_023448955.1 Bacteroidota bacterium | reverse complement strand
CGACTCGAACGTGCGACCTCCGGGTTATGAGCCCGACGAGCTACCTACTGCTCTACCTCGCGATATTGTACTGCAAATATACAGCTTTTTTGTTTAACTCCAAATTTATCTGATAAATAATTGTAATTTGCGTCCCTGTTCAAAGCAATTTTATATGAATTACCTGTCTAAGAATATTAGTAATCAAATCTTTATAACTCTTATCTTATTTTCATTTTTTTCCTGTAAAAATGATGTGGATACGGTTTTAGAAGAAGAATCACCTGCGGAAGTTTCAGCACAGCCATATCAAACACCCTATTTTTTATCGGAATCCCAAGCATATTTATATGACATTGATAATGTTCCGGAAATTACATTAGAGGTTTCTGTAGCAGAATGGAATAAACTGTTGTCTTATTATGATCAGAATCCTCAGAATGAAGAATATGTGAAAGGAAATTTCAAATTCGTGAAAAATAATTCTCAGGAAAATCTGGATAATATAGGTTTCAGGTTGCGCGGAAATACCAGCCGACGAAGACCGGAAGGAAATACAGGCGAGATGCACAATGCCACTAATCCGGATTGGAAACACGCCAGTTTTACAGTCAGCTTTAAAAAATTTACAAGTGGACAGCTATTTCATAACTCAGAAAAAGTAATTCTCAAATGGTTCAAAGATGATCCGCTTTATGCCAAGGAAGTTTATTCTTACGATCTGTTTGAAAAATTTGGTGTTTGGACTGCGCCACAATCCAGCTATTGCAGATTAACCATAAAAGTTTCAGGTGATGCTAAGCCTGCTTATTTTGGTGTTTATCAGTTAATAGAGCCGGTAGACGATACCTATCTCGAAAACAGAAAAAGTTTTTTCGCAACTACCGGAAATCTTTGGAAAGCCAATTATGGTGCAGAACTGAGAGATCCTTCCAAATCTAATATGGGAATAGAAGAGGTAACTCTCACTTCCAATTACACACCTGTATATGATTACAAGTCTAAAAAATCTAACCTAGAAATTGCCAAGTCGCAGCTTTCGGAATTCATCAGCAATATCAATAGTAAACAAGGTGATGATTTTAAAAATTATATCAATTCCAAAATGGATGTTAGCCTTTTTCTGAAAACCTATGCTGTGAATGTAATGGTAGGAATGTGGGACGACTACTGGAATAATAAAAATAACTATTATTTCTATTTTGATCCTGCGGGCAAATTCTATTTTATTCCTTATGATTATGATAATGTTTTGGGGACATCTCTGTTGATGAATGATTCCGGAAAGCAAGATCCATTGAATTGGGGAAAAAATGATGCACAACCTTTGGTTTCAAAAATAATTTCAATTCCGGAATATAAAATGTTGTATATCAAATACCTGAAAGATCTTTCAGATAAGAAGTATGATCTTTTTTATGTCAATTACAGTCAAAAAAGAATCATCAACTGGCAATCGAAGATTTCTCAATACATCAGTAATGATACGGGCGAGGATATGACGATTTATGATTCGCCGGCAACCTGGGGAAATCAGTCAAATTATAAAGTTCTAAGCGGAGATACCAATAATTTTTTTATTGTAAAAGCTAATTCGATTCCTAAATAATTTGGAATTTGTAGTTTTGAATTGTTAATTTTATATTTGATTTTCAGTTATTTATAGTTTTTAACGTCTTTTAACTATAAAAATAGTTGTAAGAATAAAAATAAATCCTACATTTGTATTACTAAGTTTTTAGTGATATAAGATTGATTGTTTTTAAAGAAAAAGATTATGAATAAGTTGACCAAAGCAGAAGAACAGGTAATGCAATACCTTTGGCAGATAGAAAAAGGATTCCTGAAAGATATTCTTGAGTTGTTTCCAGAGCCAAAACCGCATACCAACACCATTTCTACTATTCTTAAGATATTGATGGAAAAAGGTTTTGTAAGCCACAAAACTTTTGGAAGACAGCACGAATATTTTCCTCTAGTAACTAAAGAAAACTACAGCGGAAAGTCTATCAGAAGCCTGGTCAAAAATTATTTCGAAGGATCATACACCAATGCGGTTTCATTTCTTGTAGAAGAAAATGAGATCAGTGTGAAAGATCTGGAGCTGCTTTTAAATGAACTTAAAAATAAGGAATAATGGAACCTGTTCTACTTTATTTTGGCAAGATGATTCTCTGCTCAGCGGTGATGTTTGCCTATTATCTTTTATTCCTTAAGGATAAGACTTTTCATCATTATAACAGGTTTTACCTTTTGTTATCGGTGCTAATCAGTATGATTCTGCCTTTGGTAAAAGTCTCATATTTTACGGTAGAAACTAATAAGAATCTATATCTGCTGCTTAGCGGATTCAATCAAAATCAAACTCAAACTAACAATTATGATATCACTATTTATTCAGTTTTTTATACAATTATTGGAGTGGTTTCAGTCACTTTTTTAATTAAACTATTACTGGGAATTCTAAAAATCAATTCTATAAAAAAACAATTCCCGAATGAAACCATAGAAGGGATTAAATTTTATCAAACCAATCTGAACAACGCACCATTTTCATTCTTTCGAAACCTTTTCTGGAGAAAATCCATAGAGATCAATTCTCCAGTAGGTCAGCAGATTCTGAAGCACGAGATGGTACACATAGAACAAAAACACAGTTGGGATAAGCTCCTGATGCAGATTTCCAAATCGGTTTTCTGGTTCAATCCTGTGTTTTACTTCATCAACAAAGAAATCAATCTTATTCACGAATACTTGGCGGACAAGAAAGCAGTGAAAAAATCCGATACCAAAGCATTTGCGCAGATGCTTCTGGAGAGTCATTTCTCCGGTTCGGTTTTACCTGTCACGAGTCCATTTTTATCATCTAACCTCAAAAAAAGATTAACAATGATTACAAAAAACAAGACCAAGTACAGCTATGCACGCAAACTTTTTGCGCTACCGATTTTATTTTTTATGGTTTTCGCTTATATGGTGAATGCCAAAAATAAAGAAATTGAAGAAACAAACAAGGCGATAGAAATCGCGGTTAAGGAACTTAAAAATGATACTATAAAACCGAAGCAATCTGCATTTGATAGTACGGTTTCAGAACATCAAAGACAGGCTAAAATCTATTCTGAAGCTTTGCAGGAAGATCATTTGAAAATGTCTGCGCTCAGCAAGAAAATGTCTGAAAAAAGTAAAGAACTATCAGCTTTGAAAAAAGCTAAGAAATCCCATTCTCCGGAATATGAAGCTTTGGAAGGCGAGCTAGAAAAGCTGGCTTCCCAGATGGAAAATATAGTGACATCTGAGAATTATCAGAATAATCTAAAAGCGCTGGAAGAACATTCATCGGCTATTGGAGAGATGTACGATTCCCCTGAATTCAAGAAAAAAATAGCTGATGCTGAGAAAAAAGCTAAGGAAGCAGAAGCATATTATAATTCGCCTCAATTCAAGAAAAAAATCGCTGATGCCGAGAAAAAAGCTAAAGAAGCTGAGCAACTTATTAATTCTCCAAAGTTCAAGAAGAAAATTCAGGATGCGGAAAATAATGCCAGGAAAGCAGAAATGATGATTAATTCTCAGGAGTTCCAAAAGAGAATACAAGATGCTCAGAAAAACGCACAGGATGCAATGACGAGAATTAACACGCCGGAATTCAAAAAACAGATGGAGCTGGCTCAGAAGCTGGCTAAAGAAACCGCCGAACAATTTGGAAAAGTTTACTCTGATAAGGAGTTTCACGATATGATAATTCGGGATTACGGGAAAGATGCTTTTCAGGACGGAAGTGTGGTGTTTGGATTTGATCCGTCACAGTTTCCGGACTTCAAAAATATTGAAAAGAATTTTAACTTTAATTTTTCAGATGATCTGTTTTCCAATAACGCAAAATCTAAACTGACACCAAAGGAACTGAGAAAACTGGAAAAGAAAAGAAAGGAACTGAAGGAAAAACAAAAAGACTTACAGGAACAGCAAAGAAAAATTCAGGAAAAACAGCAACAATTGAACAAAGAAATGCGTGAGAATTCTTCATTTAAAATAAGTTTTAATTCTATTGAGAATGAACCAAAGGTTTTTGTTCTGAATAACAAGATGATGGCTGCTAATACAGATAAAATGACAGTTTATGTCAATGGAAAAATAGTGGATAAATCTGTCCTTAATAAAATGAATCCTGATGATATTTCGTCTATGAATGTTTTTAAAACAAACGGAACAGGCAAAATCGAGATCATCACAAAATAAATACTTTATTTTCATTATACTTTAGCCGGTTAGCCGGCTTTTTTAATATTTGATAACTATGAAAAGACAACTAATTACCTTATTCCTGATTGTTGGAATTCTGACTTTTTCTCAGAACAAACGATTTATTTACGAATACAAATTCATTCCAGATTCTACAAATCCTGAGGAAATCAAGACTGAAATGATGTTTCTGGATACTAACACCAATGGCTCCAAATACTACAGCTACACTGTTTTTAATTCGGATTCATTGATGAAAGTTGATTTGGAAAAACAATTGGCAGCAACTGGTTCAATAAATGTGAGAACCGATATGAGAAAAGGCGATGTGCGTTATTCTGTCAACAAAACTTATCCGGATTATAATATTAATCTTCACAGGAGATTGTCTATGGATGCTTACAATATTTCAGATGACAGGAAAATGAACTGGAAAATTTTGCCTGACAAAGGAAAAATAGGTGAGTGGAATGTTCAAAAAGCCGAAACCGATTTTGCTGGCAGACATTGGATTGCTTGGTTTTCTACAGAAATTCCGATTCAGGATGGACCTTACAAATTTCACGGTTTACCCGGACTGATTGTAAGTGTTGAAGATAGAACAGGTTCTCACAAAATGGAATTAAAAGGAATCAAAAATATCCAGGGAGAATTGGATATCAATGTTTTCGATGCGAAAGAAATCGCGATCAATAATAAACAGTTCCAAAAGGTTGTAAAAGAATATGAAAATGATCCGACTAAAGGAATCAAACAGCTTCAGATGGGCGGCGCAACAGTAGTTCTGACCGGGAAAGACGGAAACACTGCCAAAGTTGCCAAAGAACAGGAAGATCGGCTGAGGAATCAAATCAAGAAAGATAATAATAGGATAGAACTGGATCTGCAAAATTGATTACTTTTGAAAAAAAAACTATAAACGATGAAAAAACACATTATTCTTTTTCTTATTCTGTCCTTCTCAATTTTATTGTCGCAGAATCGCAGGTTTTATTATGATTATAATTTTAAAAGTGATTCTACAAATTCTGAAAGTGTAAAATCAGAACTTATGGTTTTGGATGTGGGAAAAAATGGTTCCAAATATTATAGTGAATATGTTTTTGAGAATGATTCCATTATGGATATTCACTTCAAAAAAAACATGGCAACACATAGCGATGATGTGATTCCATCATCTGGAAGGGAAGGAGTTGTCGGTTATAAAATTTTGAAATCTTATCCGGACTTCAAAATCAATTATATCATTTCTTTGGATATGACGCTTTACAATGCAAGTCAGCAAGTCAAAATGAATTGGAAAATATGGCCTGAAAAAAGTAAAATCGGAAATTGGAATGTGCAGAGAGCTGAAACCGATTTTGCAGGTAGGCATTGGATTGCGTGGTTTACAAATGATATCCCGATTCAGGATGGCCCATACAAATTTCACGGTTTGCCCGGTTTGATCTTAAAAATTGAAGATAAGACCGGATCTCATAAAATGGAACTAAAGGGCATTAAAAACAATGCTTCGGAAAGAGATATTATGATATCGGAATTCGAAAAGCCAATACCAATTGATTATAAGAAATATCAGGCAGTTTACAGGAACTACAGAAAAGATCCAATGGCCAATTTCAGAAAAATGGCAAAAGACGGCGACGCTTACATAACAGATGACGCTGGTAATAAAATCACAGGACTCGATTTTATAAAGTCTATGGAAAAGCAAGCTTTGGAGAATATCCAGAAGAACAACAATATTCTTGAATTGGAATTATTGCGATAAAAAAATGCCACTTGGAAAAAGTGGCATTCTTATTTTGATAAATAGATTGTTATTTCTTTTTTAATTCATCACGGATCTCTGCAAGTAATTGTTCTGTAGCGGTTGGAGCAGCTGGTTCTGCCGGAGCTTCTGCCTCTTTTTTACGCAATTTATTAATGGTTTTTACTAGCATAAATACTACCAAAGCCAGCAGTATAAAATTGATAGCAACCGTAATGAAGTTTCCGTAGGCAAAGATTGCTGCATCTGGTGCAAGTTCTTTTGCTTTTGCTAATGTAGAGCCAGCTGGAATGTTTTCTGCGCCTTTACCCATCGCAAAATAAATACTGCTGAAATCTGGTTTTCCAACTAAAGCAGCTACAATCGGCATTATCAGATCATCAATTACACTGGTGACGATTTTCCCAAATGCACCTCCGATAATTACACCGACTGCTAAGTCAAAAGCATTGCCTTTTATAGCAAATTCTTTAAATTCTTTTATAAATCCCATAGTTGTATTTTTTAATTATGCAGCTAAAATATGATTTTTTTGTTGATGAATTTTTATTTTTTCAATTTTAATAATTTTTTTATTCATTAAATTTGGTTAATATTCTAAATAAATAAAATGAAAATCCTGACATCACAACAAATTAAAGCTTGCGATATTGCTACTATTAACACAGGGATTTCTTCTTTAAGCCTGATGGAAAAAGCAGCGGCAAAATGTGTGGAATGGCTTGAGGTGAATTTTAAAGCGGTTAACAAATTCTTGATTTTTTGTGGTACTGGGAACAACGGCGGAGATGGTTTTGCCGTCGCAAGAATGCTTTATGAAAAAGGATTCGATGTCGAAGTATTCGTTGATAAGGATCAACTTAATTTTTCACCGGAAGCCGGATACAATTTAAAAAAGGTAAAGCAAATAAAAGGAATAGAAATCATAGATTATGAGAGCTTTTCAAAAGTAAATAAAGAGAAAACCATTATTATTGATGCAATTTTCGGATATGGACTAAACAGAAAATTAAATGGAAAAATAAAAAACGCTGTAGAAAGATTAAATCAAATTAACCTTCCTAAAATCTCAGTCGATATTCCAACGGGATTGTATGCAGATTATTTAACAGAAGAGGATTCTATAGTTTTTAAAGCAGATTTTACGCTGTCATTCCAGTTTTATAAACGAAGTTTTCTGCATCCCGAAACAGGAAAGTTTTGCGGTAAAATCAAAGTTTTGGATATTGGGCTTGACGATGATTTTATCAATCATTGCGAAACCACCTATTTTACAATCGATAAAGCCATAATCAAAGATATCTATAAACCAAGGGAAGAATTTAGCCATAAAGGGACATATGGAAATAGCATATTAGTTGGTGGTAGTTATGGTAAAGTTGGCGCTGTTTTGATGGCTGCGAAATCTGCTATGAAAACAGGAAGCGGACTTACCTTTGCACTTGCTCCAAAATGCGGTTACGATATTTTACAGTCTCAGGTTCCGGAAGCGATGTTCATCAGCTCAGGTGATAATTATATCGATAAGATAGAGATTCGGGAAAGATCAGTTTATGGAATTGGATCAGGTTTAGGAAAAGAAAATATCACAAAAGATGCATTATTTGATTTTCTGAAATCTTACAGAGAACCAGTGGTTTTAGATGCTGATGCACTTAATATATTAGCCGAAAATCAAAAGTTAGATCTGATTCCGAAATATTCTGTCATTACACCACATCCATTGGAGTTTGAACGTCTATTTGGCAAAACTGACAACTCTTTTGAAAGAATTGAACTCGCAAAAGCTAAAGCTTTGGAACTGAATCTCTTTATTGTTCTTAAAGATCATCACACAGCAGTTATTACGCCTGAGCAAAGAGTGTTTTACAATATAACGGGTAATTCCGGAATGGCAAAAGGAGGGAGTGGTGATGTTCTGACGGGTATTATCACATCGCTCATTTCTCAGAAATATGACATTGAAAAAGCCTGCATTTTTGGTGTTTGGTTACACGGAAAAGCAGGCGATTTTGCTGCAGCAGAATTTTCAAAAGAAGCAATGCTTCCCACAGATCTGATTAATAAAATCGGAAATGTTTATCAATATCTGAATATTTAATTTTAATTCAATTTAGACTTCAGCATATATAAAACACCCACTTCGGTTTCAGACAGATTTTCATTTTTTCTCAGGAGTTTTTTAATTTCTTTCTGAAAATAGTTAATAGTCTGTCCGTTTTTATAATGCTCAAAAATTCTCGGATCTATATAGGAATCTCGGGCAACAGAAGGTGTATTGCCAAGTTTTTCCGATACAGCTACAATAGCATTCCGGATCCGTTTTTTCATTTCCTTTTGTTGCTGTTTTTCACAAATACCGAGTTCGTCCAGAATCCCGGCGGCAATCATTGTCCCGGCCCAGGTACGGAAATCTTTGGCAGAAAATTCTTCACCCATTATTTCTTTAATGTAATGATTAAGATCCTGGCTTTCAACAGTTATTAGTTCGCCGTTTTCATCGTAATATTTAAAAAGTCTGTAGCCTGGCAATTCTTCCAGTTCTGAAATTACTTTTGATAATTTGGAGTTGATGATATGCTTCTCCTGAAATTTTCCGGATTTTCCTTTGTAGGCGAAAATCATTTCGTCACCGTCTATTGTCAGATGTTTTTTTCTGATGGTCGTCAGTCCGTAGCTTTGGTTTTGCTGCGTATATTTTGGACTTCCGGGTCGGAAATAAGCAGAATCCAGAAGTCTTACCATCGCTGCCATCACTTTTTCCCGGGACATTTTTTTCTTTCGGAGATGTTGCCCGGTAACACGTCGCATATGTTCCAGGCTTTCTGCGAAATGCAGAATTCTGTCAAACTTGTCTGCATCTTTTTTTGCCCGGAATTTCGGATTGTAGATATATTGCTTTCTGCCTTTTTGGTCTCTGCCTACAGCTAGTATTTTAGCTCTTTTGTTAGTGGTGATTTCCACATCTGTCCAGGCAGGTGGTATGACGAGTGATTTGACATAATCAATTTTGTCTTTGTCTTTTATCTTTGATTTGTCTGCTGTTGTATAGAAAAAGTTTTTCCCTGTAGATTGTCTCAGAAGTTTCATATAATTTGATTTGGTAAATTTCCTTTAACAATAAAAATGCCGATTTTGAAAATCGATAAATCATTATAAAATCACAGTGCATAATTGTTTTTATGATTTTATTAACAGTGGCAGACAAGGCTTTTTGAGCGAAAATCTCTATTTTAGCAAAAATTTTTTTGATGCCAAAGACTGTTGATGACTTTAACAAAAGCAGATTAAGATCAAGTAATATTACTGTAGTTATCAGTATTTCACTGGTTTTGTTTCTTGTAGGATTATTCGGGTTGATACTGATCAATGCTCAGAAATATTCTGATTATATCAAGGAGCAGCTGGTAGTAGAAGCTTACTTTGATGAGTACCTGGATCCAAGAGATTCTGCAAAAACATTAAAATTCCAAGAGGAAACTTTTACAAAAATCAAGCAACAAAATTATGTCAAACAAGCTCAATACATTTCCAAACAAGAAGCTTCTGTTCTGGCAAAAAAACAGTTGGGAATAGACTCGGATGCGTTATTTGAAGAAGATATTTTTCCTGCATCAGTAGAAGTAACCCTAAAACCGGAGTTCGTAGATCCGGCAAAAATAGACGGTGTTGTAAATCAGCTGAAAGCTATAGATGGTGTGAAAGATGTGGTAAATGATAATAAACTTACCATAGATGTTTACAATAATCTGAACAGAATCCTGACCTGGATTTTTGCCTTTTCAGTTTTATTTCTGATTGTTGCCATCGTCCTGATAAATAATTCGATCAGACTTAAAATATTTTCAAAACGATTTATTATCAAAACAATGCAGCTTGTAGGTGCAAAGAGAAGATTTATTCTTATGCCATTTATTAAAGAAGCCTTGGTTTTGGGACTGATTGGAGCATTGATTGGTTTATTGGCTCTAGGAGGAACATGGTATTATTTCACAAGCCAGATAGGCACGCCTTTCGTACAGGATACTGATCAGTATGTTTTATTGGTAATCATAATTCTTTTCGTAGGTGTTTTTATTACCATCGCAAGTACTATCTTTGCAACGTGGAGATTCTTACGAAGTAACGTAGATGATCTTTATTATTCATAAAAATGGCAAAAAAAACAAACAATAATTATTCGGCAGATGATTTTGGCGCACCGTCCGATAACACAGAAAAAAAGACATTCTATTTCGGAAGTAAAAATTTTAAACTGATGCTTATTGGTCTTGGAATGATTTTACTGGGTTTTGTTCTGATGTTAGGTGCAGATGCCAATACTACACCAGATGGCAGGTTTGACCCAAATTACTGGAACGAAGATATTTTTTCCTTCAGAAGAATCAGACTTGCACCTCTACTTGTAATAGGAGGTTTTGCACTGCAGATTGTATCAATTCTCAAAAGAAACAAATAATTATTTAAATTATTCAATTAACACTTTGTCAGAGTTTCTAACTTTGACAAAGTTTTTTTTAAATATCATATTATGGATTTAGTTAAAGCAATCATTATTGCAATTATTGAAGGGCTCACGGAATATTTGCCGATTTCCTCAACGGCTCATATGGGTTTTACCGCCAGCCTGTTAGGTCTGGAGGAAACTGAGTTTCTGAAGATGTTCCAGGTGTCCATTCAGTTTGGTGCTATCCTTTCTGTAGTGGTTGCTTACTGGAAAAAATTCTTTGATTTCAGTAATCTTCAGTTTTATTACAAGTTGGCTTTTGCAGTAATTCCGGCTTTGGTTCTTGGTTTTTTTCTCGATGATGCCATAGAATCTGTTCTGGGAAATCAGATTGCTATTTCTGCTGTTTTGGTTCTGGGAGGTGTTGTTTTACTGTTTGCAGACAGCTGGTTCAAGAATCCTGTAATCCATAATGAAAAAGAAATTACGATAAAAAAAGCGGTAACTATTGGTTTTTGGCAATGTCTGGCGATGATGCCCGGAACGAGCAGAAGTGCGGCTTCCATTATTGGCGGGATGACACAGGGACTTTCCAGAAAAGCGGCCGCTGAGTTTTCATTTTTTCTTGCCGTTCCAACAATGCTGGCCGTGACAGTTTATTCCGTATTTGTAAAAACCTGGGGAAAAGAAACACCAAATCCGCAGAAAGGTTATGAAATGATAATGGCATCACAGGATCATATTCTCATTTTTGTCATTGGAAACATCGTAGCGTTCATTGTAGCGTTAATTGCGATCAAATCTTTTATCAGCCTTCTTAATAAGTATGGTTTCAAACCTTGGGGCTGGTATCGTATTTTTGTAGGAATTGCTTTACTGATTTATTTTTATTTCTTTAAGTAAATGAAAAAAGTTTTATTTGTTTTAATTTCATCTACTTTTTTAATTTCTTGTTCTCCACTATATATCCTAGCGGTTCAAAATAATAGTGAAAAACCTATTGAATTATATGTGGAATTAAAAAATGAAAAGTATACTCAGGATTCGAAAAGAACTTTTGAGAAAAGAGAAGTGTTTAACTATAAAGGAATTGAAAATGCTGATAAATTTTCAATAGATTCTTTAGGTTTATATTTGAAAACAAATAGAATTTCTAGCAAAAAATATAATTTCACATCTAAATTTAATTATAATTTTAGATTAGATTCTCAATTAATAACGACGATTGATCCTAGTAATAGTATATCCATTTATCCTTTTGAAAAAATATATTATGTTCAAGATGATAAGAAATGTTTTATAGTTCCTAAAATAGATAATCAAGAATGTAATTTTAAAACTACACATAAGCAGAAACTTAAAAAAGATAAAAAAATTGATTTTTATTCTGATTTTATTATAATTGAAAACTAAGAATGACAGCAGAAGAATTACAATCAGGACATATATTTCTATTGGACAAACCTTTGGATTGGACCAGTTTTCAGGCTGTCAATAAGTTGAAATATAAACTCAAAAGAGAGTTCAAAGAATTGCCAAAGAAATTCAAAATCGGGCACGCAGGAACTTTGGATCCTAGAGCAACTGGATTACTTATCGTTTGCACAGGAAAATTCACTAAAAAAATTCCGGAAATCCAGGATGCACCAAAAGAATATTGGGCAGAGATCAAAATTGGTGTGCAAACCGAGTCTTATGATACAGAAAAACCAGAAATTTTACAAACCGATTTTTCCAATATTACGGAAAGCCAAATCCATCAAACCTTGGAAAAATTCATAGGTGAGATAGACCAGAAACCGCCTGTGTTTTCTGCGATAAAAATTGATGGAAACCGCGCTTATGATCTGGCAAGAAAAGGCGAAGAAGTGGAAATGAAATCTAGAAAAACCACGATTCATTATATTGACAATATCAAAATCAACCTTCCCTTTATTTCTTTTACAGTGGGTTGCAGCAAAGGAACCTATATCAGGAGCCTTGCACACGACATTGGACAGGAATTATCTGTTGGCGCTTATCTTACCCAACTCAGAAGAACCAAAATTGGAGACTATTCTGTGGATAATGCCATATCAGAGTATCTTGATAATGATTTTAAATTCGAAAATTACTAATTTGGAAAAAATAAGAATCAATAAATATCTCTCAGAAGTAGGATTTTGCTCCAGACGAGCAGCTGATAAGCTTTTGGAAGAGGGTAGAATTACGATCAACGGGAAAATCCCGGAATTAGGAACAAAAGTTTCTGATGAAGATGAAATTCTTGTAAACGGGAAATCAATTCGGAAAACAGAAGATGATTTCGTTTATATTGCTTTCAATAAACCTGTGGGCATTGTTTGTACTACAGATACAAAACGTGAGAAAAATAACATCATCAACTATATCAACCATCCAAAACGAATTTTTCCAATCGGAAGACTCGATAAACCAAGTGAAGGTCTTATTTTGCTCACTTCCGACGGCGATATTGTCAATAAAATCTTAAGAGCCAGAAATAATCACGAAAAGGAATATCTGGTCCGTGTTGATAAACCAATTACTGAAAGATTCCTTGAAAAAATGCGAAATGGTGTCCCGATTTTGGATACTGTAACTAAAAAGTGCGAGGTTGAAAAAATTGATACGATGAATTTCCGAATCGTTCTGACTCAAGGATTGAACCGGCAGATCAGAAGAATGTGCGAGCATCTCGGTTATGAGGTAAAGAAGCTGAAGCGGATCAGGATTATGAATATAAAACTGGATTTGCCTGTGGGCAAATGGCGGGATCTGACTGAAGATGAAATGACTCAGTTAGGAACACTGCTTTCTGATTCCAGTAAAACTTATGAATAATACAAAAGCCCTGAATTTCAGGGCTTTCTTTTGAATGAATTGTGGTTGTTATGGTAATAAGACTCTGTCTATAACGTGTACAACACCATTGGTTGCCATTATATCAACAGCTGTGATGTTTGAAGCTGTTGTATTG
>JAEXJU010000166.1 GCA_023448955.1 Bacteroidota bacterium | reverse complement strand
GAACGGGAATTTCTGGAACCAATGATAATAATCTGAGAGCTGCGATGAACGATGTCGGAATCATAAAACTACCCAGCGGAAAACATTTCATTCTTTCAATTTATCTGAAAAACATCACCGAATCCAGAGAAAATACCGAAAAAATCATCGCGGATATCACCAAAGCAAGCTGGAGTCATTTCAATAAAAAATAACCAACTATGATTTTGGAATAATTTATGATTTTTACAGCCAAAGAATATCCTTTCTAAATTTTTAGAGAGGTTTTTTATTTACTTTTTTAATTATTATCTTTATTCAAAATTGGATGTATGCAGAAGACGATTTATAATAAGACCGATCTCCGTAATTTTGTAAATGATACCATCAATGGGAAAATAAAAACACTGGATTTTTATCTCAATTTTTCCTTAGAAGCCAGCCGCGAAATAAAAAAAACATCGAAATATGATTCTATAAGAGAAGAAATCCAGGAAGAAATCTATCATCTGGACAAGCAGATGGTTTCGCTGAAAAGCATGCAGACACAGATGCGCAAAGTCCTGAACACAGCCTCAGACATTGTAAAGCTTGGTTCATTGGTCATCACCAACAAGGCCCGGTTCTATATTTCTGTTTCTCTCGGCGAATTCTTTTTCGAGAACGACAGGTTTTATGCCATTTCGCCGGAAAGTCCGATGGCTCAGATTATGACCGGAAAGAAAGTTGGGGACGATTTTACACTGAATAATATTCATCAGGAAATTGTGGAAATCATTTAGGTAAAAGGTGAGAAGTTAGAAGTAAAAAGTTTTTAATTACTTGTAGAATCTATCTGTTTACTTCTAACATCCAACATCTGACTTCTAACATCTTTCTCGTATCTTTGAATTATGGAAAACGCAACAATTCTCAAACATATCATAGAAGAACGCAGAAGCATCTTCCCAAAAGATTATCCTGACAAAGAAATCCCTCAACATATCATTGACGAAATCCTTAGCAATGCAGTTCTCGCTCCGAATCACAAACGTACAAAACCTTGGCGTTTCAAAACCTTCAAAGGCGAGGAAAAACAAAATCTTGGTCAGGAACTTCAGAATATTTATAAGGAAATCACACCAGAATTTCAGTTTCTGCAAAAGAAATATGATGATATTGGTTTCAAAATTTCTAAGGCAAATGCGGTGATTTCAATCGTGGTAGAGTTCAGTGGATTAGTTCCGGATTGGGAAGAAATTGCAGCTACATCTATGGCGGTTCAGAATATGTATCTCACTTGCACAGCTCACAGAATCGGTTGCTATTGGAGTTCGCCAAAATTAGTTAATCATCTGAAGGATTCTTTGAAAATCGAAGACAATCAGCAATGTTTGGGACTGTTTTATCTGGGTAGTTTGGAATAGTTTTTATTTGATTAAATTTTGACTCTCGCAGATTTAGCAAATCAAGCAAATCTTCATTATCAGTTAATCTGCAATATCTGCCCAATCAGCGAGAACTATTTATGACATTTTAGTTCTTAATTCATTTTAAATGCAAAAAATCTCAATATTCTGGTTTCGGCGAGACCTTCGCCTGGATGATAACAAAGGCTTGTCGGAAGCCTTGAAATCTGGCGAAAAAGTGCTTGCCATTTTTATTTTTGATAAAAATATCCTGAATCATCTTGAGGATAAAAGTGACCGTAGGGTAGATTATATTCATCAGACATTGGAAAAAATCAATTCCGAATTGCATGAGACCGGAACTTCTCTTCTTACTTTTTATGGAAAACCCGAGGATATATTCAAACAATTACATAAGGAATATGATATCCAATCGGTTTATTGCAACAGAGATTATGAACCTTCTGCCATCAAAAGAGATGATGAAATCAAGGATTTTCTCAACTCAAAAAATATTGAATTTTGCGATTTCAAAGATCAGGTGATTTTTGAGAAAAATGAAATTGTGAAAGATAATGGCGAACCTTACACCGTTTACACACCTTTTTCAAAAAAGTGGAAAAAACAATTAACTGAGGATGATTACAAATCAGTTAGAATTAACAAAGACCAATTTCTAAAACTACCCTCCAAGAAAATCTTAAGTTTGAAAGACATTGGATTTGAGAAAACAGATTTCGATTTTGAAGAACCAAAACTGGAATCAAAAATTATTGATGTTTATGATAAAAAGCGAGATTTTCCAGCTCTGGATGCCACCACACATCTTGGAATTGCTTTGAGATTCGGAACGATTTCTGTCAGAAAATGTGTCAAATTTGCATTAAGTCATAACGAAACCTGGCTCAATGAATTGATTTGGAGAGAGTTTTTTATGCAGATTTTGTTTCATTTCCCGAAAGTTGTAAATCATAGTTTCAAAGAAAAATATGACAACATACAATGGCGAAACAACGAGACAGAATTTGAAAAATGGTGCAACGGCGAAACCGGTTATCCCATAGTAGATGCAGGAATGAAACAGCTGAACCAAACCGGAAGAATGCATAACAGAATCCGAATGGTGGTTGCCAGTTTTCTCACCAAACATCTCTTGATAGACTGGAGATGGGGCGAAGCTTATTTTGCCAAGAAACTACTGGATTACGATCTATCTGCCAACAACGGAAACTGGCAATGGGCAGCAGGCTGCGGTTGCGATGCAGCGCCTTATTTCCGGGTTTTCAATCCAGATGAGCAAACCAAAAAGTTTGATAAAGATCTGAAATACATCCGGAAATGGAATCCTGATTTTCAAAAAAATAGTTTGGATGACAGAATAGTAGAGCACAAATTCGCCAGAGAAAGAGCTTTGGAAACTTATAAAAAAGGAATAGGCTAGTGTTTATGAACCATAAATCGAAATTTTAAAAAGTACAAAATTTTCTTTTATTAAATCGTTAGTTTCATTAACAAAACCCTATTGGAAGACAATGCAGCCCAGATGAGAGTGAAAATCTTTTTTGCTTGGACTTCGGGAAGTTTTGATTGTTAAATTATTAAACTTGCAGATTGTTACATTAAAATATTTTTATATCTTTGCACACTTAATATTTAATCGGGACGTGCTCCCAAAAATTTAAAATTTATGTCAGTAAAAATCAGATTACAAAGACACGGGTCAAAAGGAAAACCTTTTTTCCACATCGTGGTTGCAGATTCCAGATCTAGAAGAGATGGTAGATTCATCGAAAAACTTGGAACTTACAACCCAATTACTAACCCTGCAACTATCGACTTGAACGTTGATTCTGCTGTGAAGTGGTTAAACAATGGTGCTCAGCCAACTGATACTGCAAGAGCAATCCTTTCTTACAAAGGTGCATTGTACAAAAAACACCTTCAAGGTGGTGTAGCAAAAGGTGCTTTTGACGAAGCTGAAGCTGAAAAAAGATTCGCTGCTTGGGTTGAGGCTAAAGATGCTAAAGTTCAAGGAAAAGTAGAAGGTTTATCTACTGCTAAAGCAGATGCTAGAAAAGCTGCTTTGGAAGCCGAAGCAAAAGTAAACCAAGCAAGAATTGATGCCGCTGCAAAAGCAGAAGCTGATGCTAAAGCTGCTGAAGAAGCTGCTAACGCGCCTGCTGAGGAAGCTGCAACAGAAGAACCAGCTGCTGAAGCAGAAGGAACTGAAGAAACTCAGGCTTAATTCTTTTACAAAAGATACAAAACAAAGACACGAATTTTCGTGTCTTTGTTGTTTTTTAACTTCAAACCTTCAAGGTTTTTTTATATTTATGGAATGAAAAAAGAAGATTGCTATTTTTTAGGGACAATTACCAGAACACACGGTTTACAAGGCAATGTTATCCTGAAACTGGACACAGACCAGCCTGAGATGTACAACAAGCTGGATTCCATTTTTCTGGAAGTGAATGGTTTGCTGGTTCCATTTTTTGTAGAAAAACAATCCTGGTCCAAAGCAGATACTAAAATTATTTCTTTCAAAAACTCTTCCGAAGCGTTGGTAAATCAATCGATTGGAAAAGGTGTTTATCTGCCGCTTTCTACCCTACCTCCATTGACTGTGAAAAAATTCTATTACCACGAAGTAATTGGTTTCGAGATCCGTGAACCTGACGGAAAAAGCTGCGGCAATATTGTTTCCATCAATGATCAGACGGCTCAGAATTATTTCATTCTGGATCTTGCGGGAAAAGAAATCATCATTCCGATTATCCGAGACTGGATTCTGGAAGTGAATCGTGAAGAAAAATTCATACAGATGTTTTTACCAGAGGGTTTAATGGATGTTTTTCTGGTTCCTTCTAAAAAGGATGAGTAAAGAAGATTAACACGAGAAATATTGAAACGCAGCTTTATCTGCATTTTTTATTACATTTGCACTCACTTAATTTTGAAACAAAAGCTTCGCAAAAGTTTTACTAAAATGAAAAGACAGACGATTAAAGACTTATTAGCAGATTACAAAAAAGTTTTGCATCACGACATCACCATTCAGGGTTGGGTAAGAGCTTTCCGCTCTAACCGTTTTATAGCACTGAATGATGGTTCAACGATTAATAATGTGCAAATTGTGGTAGATTTTGAAAATTTTGATGAAGTAACTATTAAGAAAATCAATACTGCATCGTCTTTGAAAGTTGTCGGTGAAGTGGTGGAAAGCCAAGGCGCAGGTCAAACGGTGGAAATCATCGCTAAGAAAATTACAGTTCTTGGAGATAATTTTTTTGATGAGTTGCAGGCAACTATTCTTCAACCTAAGAAACACAGTCTGGAGAAATTGCGTGAGCAAGCCCATTTGAGATTCAGAACCAATTTGTTTGGCGCAGTTTTCAGAGTGCGTCACGCTGTGAGTTTTGCAATCCACTCTTTCTTTAATCAAAATCAGTTCTTTTACATCAACACGCCGATAATAACCGGAGCTGACGCAGAAGGTGCTGGCGAAATGTTCGGCGTTACCAATTTCGACCTTAATCAGATTCCCAAAGACGAGAACGGTGACATCGATTTTGCTCAGGATTTCTTCGGAAAGAAAACCAACCTTACGGTTTCCGGACAATTGGAAGGTGAAACAGCAGCAATGGGATTGGGAAGAATTTATACTTTCGGACCAACGTTCCGTGCAGAAAACTCCAATACAACGCGTCACTTAGCTGAATTCTGGATGATTGAACCGGAAGTGGCATTCAACAATCTGGAAGATAATATCGATTTGGCTGAGGATTTCCTGAAATATGTTATCAAATATGTTCTTGATAATTGCAAAGATGATTTGGATTTCCTTGACAAGCGTTTTGCCGAAGAACAAAAATCAAAACCGGAAAAAGAAAGAGCAAAGGAAGGATTGATCGAAAAACTTGAAAACGTTCTTGCAAAAAGATTTAAAAGAGTTTCTTACACCGAAGCCATTGAAATCTTATTGAATTCTAAAGAAAATAAAAAAGGAAAATTCCAGTATCCTGTTGAAAAATGGGGAACTGATTTACAATCTGAGCACGAAAGATTCTTAGTGGAGAAACATTTCGAAAGTCCGGTTGTTTTGTTCGACTATCCAAAAGAAATCAAGGCATTTTATATGAAGTTGAACGACGATAACAAAACCGTTGCCGCAATGGATGTTCTTTTCCCTGGAATTGGCGAAATCATCGGCGGTTCTGAAAGAGAAGCAAGACTTGACGTTCTGAAAACAAAAATGGCAGAAATGCATGTTGACGAGGAAGAACTTTGGTGGTATATGGACACAAGAAGATTCGGCTCGGTTCCTCACGCTGGATTTGGTTTAGGGCTGGAAAGACTGGTTCTTTTCGTAACCGGAATGACCAACATCAGAGACGTAATTCCTTTCCCAAGAACGCCTAAAAATGCAGAGTTTTAGAAAAAATATCTCATAAATTAAAAACCCTTCAGACCGCAATCTGAAGGGTTTTTATTTAACTAACTATTTAACTTAACAAGCTTATATCAAAAATCGTGCTAAACTTGTTGTTTTTATAAAAAATATTTTTAACTTCGTAAAAATTAATTCAATTATTAATTAACTAAACTATGCTAAAGCAAAATCTACAGCTTAAACTCGGTCAGAAACTAGCACCACAACAGATTCAGTTGATGAAATTGATTCAGCTACACACACTTGAATTTGAAGAGGAACTGGAAAGAGAACTTGAGGAAAATCCTGCTTTAGAAAAAGTAGCAGATGAAAATGCGGAAGAAGATTATTCCAAAGCAGATGAAGAATACGAAAACGAAGGCAACGAAAGCATCGAAACAGATTTCGATGTAGATGAATATCTTTATGATGATGAGCCTAATTACAAAACAGCAAGCAGCAATTATTCTCCGGATGATGAAGAGTTTGACAACCAATCCCTTCTCACAGAAGGACAGACGCTCTATGATTATCTCTTAGAACAGATCCGTCTTTCTAATATTGATGATGAAGATTTAAAAATTGCAGAATATATTATAGGAAATCTTGACACAGACGGATATCTAAGAAGAGAACTTAAATCTATCGTAGATGATCTTGCTTTTTCACAAGGTGTTTACACCACTGTTGAAAAAGTAACCGATATTCTTGAAAATTATGTGCAGAAACTAGATCCACCGGGTGTAGGCGCAAGAGACCTGAGAGAATGCCTCCTTTTGCAGATTGAAAAAAAAGTAAGCTCTAATCCATCTATTATTCTTGCAGGAAATATCCTGAGAAATCAGTTCGATGCTTTAGCGAATAAACATTACAATAAAATTCTTCAGAAATATGACATTGAAGAAGAAGATCTGAAGGACGCCCTGGATGAAATCTCAAGACTTTCGCCTAAAGTTGGCGGAAACTTTGACACACAAACTATCACAATCAATCAGGAAATCATTCCGGATTTTGTAATCCAGATCAAGGATAATCAAGTTATTCCTTCTCTTAACAACAAGAATGCACCAACCTTAAGAGTATCTGAAGAATATAAAGAAATCCTTACCACTTATTCTCACGATAAAAAATCGGCAGAGCATAAGCAAGCTGCGCTTTTCATCAAACAAAAACTGGATGCAGCTAAATGGTACATTGATGCCATCAACCAAAGACAAAACACTTTATTACAAACCATAACTGCTATTGTAAAACTTCAGAAAGATTATTTTTTATCTGGGGATGAAAAAAACATCAAACCAATGATCCTGAAAGATGTGGCAGATATTACAGGATTTGACATTTCCACAATTTCCCGAGTAGTAAAAAGCAAATATGCAGATACTCCGAACGGAATTGTTTATCTTAAAAACCTATTTTCCGACTCATTGACCAATGATGATGGTGAGGAAGTTTCTACTAAAGAAATTAAACAACATCTGCAGGAAGCTATTGATAAGGAAAACAAAAGAAAACCTTACACAGATGACGCTCTTGTAGGAATCCTGAAAGAAAAAGGATATAATATCGCTAGAAGAACAATTGCAAAATACCGTGAACAGCTAAACATTCCGGTAGCTAGACTAAGAAAAGAATTATAAAAATAATCCCGAGAATTCGGGATTTTTATTTTTTATAGACAAAATTTATTAACAAATCCTTAACGTTATTTAGAAACATTACAAACTATATTTTTCTGACATTTCTCAATGTTATATGAATCAACTATTTTCTAAATTTGTGAAAATTCAAATAACAATAGAATTATGGCGGGTATTACATCTTCTATAGGAAGAAAATATGCTATGGCACTTTCAGCGATGTTTTTGCTGATTTTTTTGGTGATGCATATGTCTACCAATATGATTTCGGTCTTCAGTGAAGACAGTTTCAATGCGGCTTCTCATTTTATGGGTTACAATCCGGCGGTTCAGTTTGTGATGCAGCCAGTTTTGATGTTTGCAGTTGTATTCCATTTTGTGATGGGTTTCATTCTGGAAGCTAGAAATAACAGTGCAAGACCTGTGAAATATGCGATGAACAATGGTTCTGCCAATTCCACTTGGATGTCAAGAAATATGTTGATTTCCGGAGCAGTGGTATTAGCATTTTTAGCGCTCCATTTCTATGATTTCTGGTATCCTGAGATCAGCTACAAATACATCCAGGCAAATAATCCTGATGAGCTGAGATATTGGGAGGAGTTACACCACAAGTTTCACGATATTTGGAGAGTTGTGCTTTATGTGATTGCATTTGTGCTTTTAGGTCTTCACCTGGCACATGGATTCCAGTCATCTTTTCAATCTATTGGAGCGAGACATCCGAAATACACACCTTTTATCAAGGCATTTGGAAACTGGTATTCTGTTATCATTCCGTTGGGATTCATCATCATCGCAATTTATCATTTCGTTACTCAATAATAAAAAGTAAATTATGAGTTTAGATTCAAAAATTCCTGCAGGTCCACTTAAGGACAAGTGGAAAAACCATAAAGACCATATGAACCTTGTTGCACCAAACAACAGGGACAAGATTGATATCATCGTTGTCGGTACAGGATTAGCAGGCGGTTCAGCCGCAGCTACACTGGCTGAACAAGGATACAATGTAAAGGCTTTTTGCTACCAGGATTCTCCAAGAAGAGCACACTCTATTGCAGCTCAGGGAGGTATTAATGCCGCAAAAAATTATCAGGGCGACGGTGACTCTACTTACAGATTGTTTTACGATACTATCAAAGGAGGAGATTACCGTGCAAGAGAGGCAAACGTTTACAGACTGGCAGAAGTTTCTGCAAACATTATAGACCAATGCGTGGCACAAGGTGTTCCTTTTGGTAGAGAATATGGTGGTCAGCTAGACAACCGTTCTTTTGGTGGAGTTCAGGTTAAAAGAACTTTCTATGCCAAAGGACAGACTGGACAGCAGTTACTATTAGGTGCTTATTCTGCAATGAGCCGACAAATAGGTAAAGGCAGAATCAAAATGTATAACCGTCACGAAATGATGGATCTTGTCATCGTAGACGGAAAAGCAAGAGGAATCATCGCAAGAAATCTGGTGACAGGTGAGATAGAAAGACATTCTGCTCACGCCATAGTGATCGCTTCCGGAGGTTACGGAAATGTTTATTTCCTTTCTACTAATGCGATGGGTTCTAACGTTTCTGCAGCTTGGAAGATTCACAAAAAAGGAGCATACTTTGCAAATCCTTGCTATGTTCAGATCCACCCTACTTGTATTC
>JAEXJU010000128.1 GCA_023448955.1 Bacteroidota bacterium | reverse complement strand
GGGGAAACAGCCTGAAGGATGTTTCTTTCACCGGAAAAGGCATTTTCGACGGCGCTGGCGAAGCTTGGAGACCTGTGAAAAAGTTCAAAACGACAGATACGCAATGGAAAGAATTGGTTTCAAAACAAGGAAGTGTCCTAAGTGATGATGGAAAAATATGGTATCCAAGCGAATCCGCAAAACGCGGCGAAGAACTGGCGAAAGTCATTTCCAAAATGCCGAATGCAACGCTTGATATGTACCAGCAACTGCATCATTATCTGAGACCAATGATGTTCACCTTATCAAAAGTAACCAATCTTTTGATTGACGGACCAACGTTCAGAAACTCGCCGAAGTTTGTCATTAATCCCAAACAAATCACCAATCTTGTCATCAGAAACACCACTGTTTATAATCCTAAATGGGCTCAGAATGGTGATGGAATCGATATTAGTGCCTCGAAAAATGTGATTATCTACAACACCAAAGTGAACGCAGGCGACGACGGAATCTGTATGAAATCCAGCGGAGCACCAAAGAACGGAGAAGCGCTTTTACAAAACGTAATTATCGCAGAATGTACTGTAAATGAAGGTCACGGCGGTTTCGTAATCGGAAGCAACACGGATGGCGGAATGAAAAATATTTTTGTTTCCAACTGCACTTTCGACGGTACAGATATTGGAATCCGTGTGAAAAGTAACTCCGGAAGAGGTGGCGATGTGAGCCAAATCTACATCGATAATATAGAAATGAAAAACATTATCAAAGAAGCGGTTCTGTTTGATACGTTCTATGCTGATGCGCCAGTTGGAAGCACAAAAGAAAGCGAAGCAGCGCAACATACGGGTGACAAAGTGCCTTATTTCCACGATTTTTATGTGAGTAATGTGAATTGCTCTTCGTCTGAAACAGCGTTTAGCTTCAACGGGCTTCCTGAAAAACTGATTGAGAATCTTTATTTCAAGAATGTAAATATCACTACTAAAAAAGGAATTGTTGGCAAAAATGCTCAGAACATCGTTTTTGAAAATGTGAAAATCAATCAATCAACGGATTACAAAATCGATAGTGGTTTGAAGAAGGCGATTGTTGTGAAGTAATTATTTCTTGCTGATTGAGCGAATTTTGCAGATTCATCAGCATAATCCGCAAATCTGAGAGATTTAAATAACAAAGAAAAACCTTTCAGATGCTGAAAGGTTTTTTTGTACAAAAAAGCTTAAAATTCAAAGTAAAAATATAATTAAAAAGTAAAAAAATATTTGCATATTTGCAAAAAATTAATACTATGAAATTAAAATTATTCTTATTTTTCGCATTTATTTGTTCATTATTTTCTTTCGGACAAACTTTTTATTTAGTTGGAGGAGCATCAGCAGCAGGTTGGGACTCTGGCAACGCACTGGATATGTATCAAAGAGATAATATCACATCATTGAATACGTACTTAACAAATGGTGAGTCCTTTAGATTTCTAGGTCAAAAAGACTGGAGTCCAATAAATTATAGCTTGGACGTGCCAAATATACGTCTTCAATATAGATTCTTTAAAACTTCTTCTAATAATATCACTACTACTTCCGCGGATGATGAGAATATGAAATTCACAGGAGCAACAGGATATTACAAAATAGTAATCAACTCTGATTTTGCTGCGAAAACATTAAATATCATCCAGCAACCAGCTATTTACAATAATAATTTACCAGAGTTATATCTTGTAGGAAGTATGCAGGCTTGGGATCCATCCACAGCAATAGTAATTCCGTCAGATCCTTCCGGAACAGGAAAATATAAAGCTTATATCAATATTCCTGACGGTTGCGAGTTTAAAATCTTGGGGCAGAAAGATTGGGGAGATATAGAGTATGGTAATCTAGGAGGATTGGGCTATTCAGGGTTTTTAGGATACAAAGGAGATAATGATAATTTCAAAGTAAACGGAGGCGGAAAATTTTATTCTGTAGAAATTGATCTACGAAGAGGTACACTAAAAATCCCAAACTTAGAAATTCTAGCTACAGAAAATATCATTGTAAAGTCCAAAATTAAATTTTCTCCCAATCCTGCAAAGGATAAAATCATTTTTGATAAAGAAGTAAAAGCTTTTTCAATATATGATTTAAGTGGAAAATTGGTTCAAATATCTAATATTAAATCTAATGAACTTTATATTTCCAATTTGAAATCAGGAAATTATATTTTGAAAATATCTACAGAAAATGGAGACTACACAGAAAAACTGGTAAA
The DNA here is from genome assembly GCA_023448955.1 of Bacteroidota bacterium. Taxonomy (GTDB): domain Bacteria; phylum Bacteroidota; class Bacteroidia; order Flavobacteriales; family Weeksellaceae; genus Epilithonimonas. The sequence continues at coordinate 8,153 of JAEXJU010000128.1, read as the reverse complement.
AGAATAAGCATTAAAATCCATCAATAATTAATCTAAACCTTTCAAAATCTGAAAGGTTTTTTATTTTATACTAATTGAAAAATCTTCGTTTAGGGTCAGAACGCCTTCTTCCTGTTCTCCTGTAAAGCCTTTTAGTTTAGAAGTTTTGCTTTTCAGAATCAAATCCTGAAGTTGTTTCTCTGATAATTTTTTTCCGAATATTTCGAATGAAACTTTGAAACCACATCCTTTATAATCAGAACAGCCAACGGCAGTTTTCCCTTTCATCAGATTGTTAGATTTACATTTCGGGCATTGGGTTTCTTCCCAGACAATCTCGGTTTTTGCCTTTGGTTTCTTTTCTTTTGTAACTTCTTTTTTTTCTTCGCCGAAAGCGATGACCTTTGATTTTCCGTTAATAACTTTCTGAGTCAAATCTGTCACCATTGCTATCAATTCTTCTTTAAATTGATTCGCCTCATACTCCCCTTTTTCGATTTTTCTGAGTTTCGATTCCCATTCTCCGGTGAGTTCCGGACTTTTGAGAAGTTCGTCCTCTATCGTATCAATCAGTTCGATTCCGGTTTGTGTAGCGATCAGATTTTTACGTTTTTTCTCGATGTATTTTCTTTTGAAAAGTGTTTCGATGATATTCGCTCGTGTTGATGGCCTTCCGATGCCGTTGTTTTTCAGCATTTCACGAAGTTCTTCATCTTCCACCTGTTTTCCAGCCGTTTCCATTGCTCTCAGCAAAGTTGCTTCTGTGTATGGTTTTGGTGGCGAAGTTTTTCCCTGATGAATCAAAGGTTCGTGTTCGCCTTTTTCACCAGCAATAAATTCCGGAATAGATTGTTCCTCGTCTTTATCTTTTTCTTCCTTCTCTTCTTTTTTGTCTTTGGCGTAAATGATTCTCCAGCCCGGCTCCAAAATTTGTTTTCCGGAAGCTTTGAAAGGAATCGTTCCAACCTGACCTTCAACTAAAGTGTTTGAAATCTTACATTCGGGATAAAAAACAGCGATGAATCGTCTCGCTACCAAATCATAAACCAATTTTTCTTCTCGGCCAAGATTGGATGAAGGCGGAATTTCGGTTGGAATAATGGCGTGATGATCTGTGACTTTTGTATCATCAAAAACTGTTTTTGTCTTTGGAATAGGCTGAGTGAGCAGCGGTGCTGTAAACTCAGAATAAAAAGTCATACTCTTTAATATTCCGGCAATTTTCGGATAAAGATTTTCGGATAAATAAGTCGTATCAACTCTAGGATAAGTCGTATATTTTTTTTCATAAAGACTCTGAATGTAATTCAAAGTCTGCTCTGCGGAGAAACCGTATTTTTTATTCGCTTCGACCTGAAGCCCAGTCAAATCAAACAATCGTGGATTTTTTTCCTTGCCTTCTTTGATTTCGAAAGAGACAATCTCAAATTGATTTTGTTTGAGGTAAGCCAAACCTTTTTCTGCTTTTTCTAAGGTTTTCAACCGGTCAATCGATGCACTGAAAAGCACATCCCGATATTTCGTTTTGAGTTCCCAATAGTCTTCCTGAGTAAAAGCATCAATCTCTTTCTGACGCTGAACGAGCATCGCCAAAGTTGGTGTCTGAACTCGCCCTATTGACAAAACGCCTTTGTTTCCACCAAATCTCTTTGTGAATAATCTCGTCGCATTGATTCCCAAAAGCCAGTCGCCAATCGCCCTTGCGTTGCCTGCCAAATAAAGATTTTTGTAATCATCCGCAGGTTTCAGATTTTCAAAACCTTCTTTGATGGCATCTTCTGTCAAGGACGAAATCCATAAACGCTTCATCGGTTTGTCACATTTGGCTTTTTGCAAAACCCAACGCTGAATGAGCTCTCCTTCCTGACCAGCATCACCACAATTAATGACCTCATCACATTCCTGAACGAGTTTTTCTATGGTATTGAATTGTTTCTCAACGCCATTGTTAGGAATCAGTTTGATTCCGAAGCTTTTTGGAATAATCGGTAAGAAAATCAAATCCCAGGATTTGTAATGCTCGGCATAATCGTGCGGTTCTTTCAAAGTACAAAGATGACCGAAAGTCCAAGTGACACAATAACCGTTGCCTTCCATATAACCGCTTTTGGGCATTGTTGCACCCAAAACTTTGGCTATATCACGGGCAACGCTTGGTTTTTCGGCTATACAAAGTTTCATATGGAATATTTACTTTCTTTAAGGTCAAATGGAACGTTAAAACGTTTCATCTGGAATATTTAATTTTTTACTTTTAAAAGGAAGCAAAGTTGAGGAAAAATTTAAAATCTGAAAAGTTGTTTTTTAAAAATTAAGTCAATTGAGAATTCTATTTTGAACACAAAGTTCACAAAGATTTTATTAATTGATAGAAAGCCTTTTAGGGTCACAAAGGCGCTTCGCTTATAAAAGATTGATTATAAATTTATTTTCTTAAAGCAAAGCGCTCAAATATTTTTTATCATTATTGAAAATATTTTAAGGTTCGCAAAGACGCTTCGCTCATCAAAGAAATAAAATTGAAAACATCCAGTTTGTCATTCCGTAGGAATCTCAACAGTCTAGATTTCTACGGAATGACAAATATTGTGTTTTATAACTAATTTTGTTTTACGTTGAATCTGCGCCCCGACTTATCTCGTCTTTATAATTTATTTTATGGAATCGATGAACCACTTCGTTAGGTTTGAACGGAGCTCTTTTTCTGTGATTGCTATTGTACAAAATTTCTATCTGATTGCTTCACTTTCGCAATGACAGAAAAAAGCGGGAGTGGAAGGCGGATAAAGGCGCCCAAATTAAAAATAATTCCAGCAAAAAAATCCTTCCGAATTGTGAGTCTTCGGAAGGATTTCATAAGAAAATAATAAAAAAAAATTATAAGCCAGCTTCAAAAACTTTGAGCAGTTCTGTCTGCTGAATTACATCATTTTCGCTGTTAATCAAGTTATAATTCGCCTGAAGCCAGTTGTTCCGAACCACGAAAAACGTGTAGGCATCCATTAATCCTTCTTTGTATTTTTCCTCGGATTTCTGGAATGACAGTCTTTGGTTTTCGAAATTCGCTTCCAAAAGATTGTATTTTTCCTGAGCATTCAGAAATTGGGCTTTGATGGAATTGATGGTTTGCGTCAGATTATTAATCACAATATCCTTGTCGTAATTGGAATTGATGACATTCAGTTTGGCAATTTCAACATTATTCTTGACCTGAAGTTTGTTGAAAATCGGAATATTGAGGCTAAAACCAAGTTGCTGATTTTTGTTCGTCTTGATTTGATCCGAAAAGTTTGCCGGAGCAGGCTGTCCCAAGATTTTGTTGTAAAAACTTGACCAGATGTATGAACCATTCAGTGTCGGTAAATAGCCGGATTTTGCGATTTCGACACTCTTTTGTTGGGCTTTGATTTCCGCCAAAATGGTTTGATAAGCCGGATTTTTTACTAAAAGATTCTGAATAAAATCAGCATCGTTAAAATTGGAATCAGCCCAATTTTCCTCCGTCATTTTGAAATCCAAAGTGTCTTTTGTGATGGCCAATGCATTGAGCAGATTAATCTTTGAAAGGTCACGCTGATTCTTTGCAGAAACCCATTGTTCCTGCATTGTTCCAAGGTTGGCCTTGATATCATAAATATCGCTTTTCGGGCGGTTTCCGATTTCTACCTCTTTCTCGGTACGTTTGATTTGGTCTTCGATTCCGGAAAGTTGTGTTTCCAAAACCTCCAGCCAGCTTTTGCTGTTTTGATAAGTAAAAAACATCTGGATGACATTCATTTTCACCTCGTTCTGAGCCTGTTTCATTTTGAAAGTCGAACTTTCTTTATTGATTTTGGACAAAGAAATATTGAGGTAATTTCGCCAATTTATCAGTTCCCAATTGGCCTGTGCATAGAAATTATCTGTCTGTGTATTGATGGCTTCACGCTGATTATTCTGCTGATTAATTCCGTTTCCGAAATTATAATTGTGGTTCACGCCCGCGTCCACAGATGGCAACAACAATCCTTTTGCGGCAGAAATCTGTCTTTCGTTCTTCTGAATATTTACAACAGATTGCTTTACCAAAGGATGATTGGCGGAAGCGTAATCGAGACATTGCCTGAGTGTCCAGCTTTGCTGAGCAGGCAGAAAGTTTATTAATAGTATGAAGAATAGTTTTTTCATTTTTAAATAATTGGTTTTATGTTTAAACCACTCCGTCAAAAATTTTCAATTTTTGCCACCTCTCCAAAGGAGGGGAATTTTTATTCGTATTTAAGGTAATTGACAAGGTTGATTTTGGTTGCACGATACGCCTTAAAACTCACGACTGCAAAGGTTAGAATCAATAATAAAAATAAGCTTAGAATGTATGGCCAAACCGGCATATCGATTCGGTAAGCAAAATCCTTCAGCCATTCGTTCATAGCGTAATAACCAAATGGCATACTGATGATAACAGCAATCACACAAATCAAAAGGAATTTTTTGGTCAGATCCCAGACAATGGTTTTTTCATCTGCGCCTAAAGTTTTTTTGATAGCAACGTCTTTCAGTTTTTGTTCGATTAATAATGATGACAAGGCAAACAAGCCTAATAATGCAATCACAAGAACCACAATATTCAAGGTTGTAAACAAAGTCTGCTGTTTCTGGAATTTTTCAAAAGTTTTGGCGAATTGTTTATCTACAAATTCAAAGTCATAAGGATAGCCCGGTTCTGCTTTCGTGATCCAAAATTCTTTGATGCGTTCCAATGTTCCATTGATATCGTTTCCGGAAATTTTAATCTGAATATTATTCATATTATTTTTCACCCAAGTTCTGTCATAGTTGAAATAGACAATCGGCATTACTTTCTGTTCCAAACCGGCATAATTGACATCTGTAACAACTCCCAATATTTTATACTTTTTATTCCCATCCCAGCCCGTGAAAAATTCTTTTCCCAAAGCAGTCGTAGGATTGTAACCCAATTTTCCGGCAAAAGTTTCGTTAACAACAGCACCGTTTACTGTGTCGGAAGCTTTTTTCCAGTCCAGATCCCGTCCGGAAATAAATTTAATTTTGTAAAATTTCAGGAAATTTTCATCAATGCCGCCCAACATAGTCTCAGCTGTTTTGGTGGTATCAGTAGCTAATTTTATGACAGAAGCATTGGCACTGCCATTTCCAATTGAATTGACAGAACCCGTGACATCTATAACTCCGGGAACTCTAGCCAGTTCTGCTTTGAGTCTTTTGTATTTATTCACATTGAAATTATTTTCCCAATTGGCTTTTTTAAAATCGATCTGAATCGCCTGATCGCCTTTGAAACCTAAATCTTTATTCATCATATAGCTCACTTGTGTATGGATAATGAGTGAACAGATGATGAAAAACGATGAAATGATCAGTTGCAGAGTCAGAATCGAATTTCTGAGCCACACACCACTTTTGCTTCTAGCAAAATTACCTTTCAAAGTATTAATGGGTTTGAAATTGGAAAGATAAAGCGCCGGAATCAATCCTGAAATCAAAGAAAAAACAAATAATAAAAGTGCTGTGTATAGGAAAAGATTAAAATCATTCAGCCTAATTTCTTTATCGAGAAATTTATTGTAATAAGGCAAAAACAGTTCTACCATTGCAAAAGCCACGATATATGATGCTAAACAGATGATAAATGTTTCCAGCAAAAACTGCAATATCAAATTAGATTTTGAACTTCCTACCACTTTTCTCACACCAACTTCTTTCGCTCTTTGAGATGCCTGAGCAGTTTTGAGATTAATCAGATTAATTCCTGACAATGCTAAAATCAGAACAGATAATCCCAGCAGAATCAAAATCGATTTTTTGTCCCCTTTATTGATTCCACTACTTTTTGCATCCAGTTTCATTTTGCTGATGGACGTCAGATAGACCATTGCCGGATTTTTCCTGTCAATAGTATAGCCCCATTTTTTGGAAGAAATCTCATCCTGTTCCTGCATCTGTTTGGATAATTTATGCTCCAAAGCTTTGATATCTGTTCCAGGTTTTACTTTGAAAAAACCATTGTAACTGTAGCTTGTCCATTGGTCTTTGGATTGATCCAGGTATGGATTTTTGTAAATAAAATCTGGTCTGAAAATCGTATTCCCTTGCGGAAATTTATAAATTGCCGTGACTACATAATTCTTTTCATTGGAGTCATTTTTAACAGATTTCCCAATCGCATTGAGATAATCATCACCGAAAAGCAAACGCGCTGTTTCCAATGACAAAGCAATTTTTCCGTTGTCCGAAATGGCATTCTGGAAATTTCCTGCGACTTTTTCGAAAGGAAAGAATCTGAAAAAAGAATCAACCGAAGCCATTGCGGAAACGTATGCCGAATTGCCGCCAAAGCTGAGTTTCTGTTTTCCCCAGTCATTGAGAATCGTAGCATCTTCTATCTCTGAAAACTTTTCTTTGGACACAAAGATTTCCGGATAGCTGGAGCTGGACATTATTCCAAAAGCAGCATTTCCGTTTTCCACGAAATAAATATTATCTTTATTCGGAATCCAATCTTCATACGACTTCTCATCCTGCCAATGGATGAATATCAAAAGGAAAACACAAAGACCAACACTCAGTCCCAAGATATTGATAATGGTGGAAAGCCAGTTTTTTCTGTAGTTGATGAATGCTATTTTGAGCCAGTTTTTTAACATAGTTGTCGGTTGTTAGTTGTTAGTTGTTGGTTGTCAGAAGAGTTTCTATCAACTCTCAACCGATAACCATCAACCAAAATTTACTCGTATTTCAAGTATTTCACTAGATTCACCTTTGTAGCTTGGTACGCTTTGATGCTGACGACAGCGAAAGTCAGAATCAATAATAAAATCAGACTCAGGACGAATGGAAAAACCGGCATATCGATTCGGTAAGCAAAATCTTTCAGCCACTCGTTCATCAGGTAATAACTGATCGGAATGCTAATGAGAACAGCGATCAAAGTGATCCAAAGGAATTGTCTCGTTAATCCGAAGATCAATGTTTTGTCTGATGCTCCCAACGTTTTTCTAATGGCAACATCTTTCAGTTTCTGCTCGATCATTAATGATGACAAGGCGAATAAACCCAATAATGCTACCATCAAAACCATTGCGTTCAGGATGGTGAACAATGTTTGTTGTTTCTGATATTTCTCGAAAGTTTTGGCGAATTGCTTATCTATAAAATAACCTTCGAAAGGAAAACCCGGTTCCACATTTTTATTCCAGTAAGTTTTAAGCCTTTTCACTGTTGCGTCCAGATCGTCTGCTTTTAATTTGAACTGGATATTATTCATATTAAACCGTTTCCATTCGGTCTCACGATAGTGAAAAAATACCATTGGCTCCACTTCCGATTTTAAGCTTCTGACATTGAAATCTTTTACAATTCCCACAATTTTATATGGTTTGTAATCAAATCCCGGTCTGATGTCTCGTTTCATTGCCTGATCATCGTTCCAGCCAAATTTTCTCAGAAACGCCTCGTTTACCAACATCGTGTTGATGGTATCAGAAGCCAATTTTGGATTCAGCCATCGTCCTTTCAGGAGTTTAACACCCATAAACTGAAGGTAATTGTAGTCCATAGACCCGTGTCTTGCCTGGATACTGGCATTCATATAATCTACATTTGAACTGCTCTCGCTTCCGTTTCCGGGTGCCGCTTCAAAAAACGAAATGCTTTCTACACCGGGAATTTTTGCCATTTCAACTTTCAGCCTTTCATACTTAAGCCAAGGTTTTCCGTTGTTGTAATCATTAAAATTAACCTGAAAAATCTGGTCACCTTTAAATCCTAAATCTTTATTCATCATAAACTTAACCTGCTGACTGACAATCAATCCGCCAATGATAAAGAATGAAGAAATAATCAGTTGCAAGGTCAGAATCCCGTTTCGGAGCCACACGCCGTGTTTACTTCTTGAGAAATTACCTTTCAGGGTTTCTATCGCTTTAAAATTAGCCAGATAAGTTGCCGGAATCAATCCCGAAACAAGCGTTACGACCATCACCATCATAAATGAATAAAAGTAGATACGCCAGTCATTCATTACGATTTCCTTATCAAAAAATTGATTGAAACTCGGCAATAATAGTTCTGTCAATGCCAGAGAAAGCAAATAGGAAAGTACGCAAATAATAAAGGTTTCCAACAGGAATTGCAATACCAAAGCACTTCTGGTG
>JAEXJU010000190.1 GCA_023448955.1 Bacteroidota bacterium | reverse complement strand
CGTAAAGATGCGCCACCATTACGCCACCAATCTCATTGTTCATCAATGCTTTGAACGGCGCTAGTTCTACACTTTCCAACCGTTTCATGTCATGCGGAACCAGCGGAAGATCCAAATGAGAATCTGTAGAAGTATCACCGTGACCAGGGAAATGCTTGATAGCCGCAAGAATTCCGTTATTCTGCAAACCATTAGCATACGCTGAAGCTGAATTGATGACATTAATTACGTCGGAACCAAAACTTCTGTTACCAATAATTGGATTAGCCGGATTGGTATTAACATCTACAACTGGTGCAAAATCCCAATTGATGCCCATTCTCTTGCAATCTTCAGCAATTTTAGCAGACATCTCTGTAATAAGATTCTTATCCTGAATTGCTCCCAAGGTTATAGCCCAAGGAAATTTGTGCGCTTTTGCAATTCGCTGATACAATCCCCACTCTGCGTCCATTCCGATCATTAAAGGTACTTTTGATTTCGACTGAAATTCATTCACAAAATTAATCTCTCTTGCTGCATCATCCTGCATCAGAATCAATCCTCCAATCTTATCATTGGTAACAATATTTCTTATTTTGTTGATAAACTCTTCGCCTTTATTGGTATAAAGCGCAACAATGAATAACTGTCCCAGCTTTTCATCCTGAGAAAGAGATTGATAAGTTTTATCTACCCAATCATTGACTTTTTTGCGATCGGAAGAAGACATATTTTTCGGTTGATATTGAGCGAAATAAATATGAGAGATAAAAATAATTATCGACAGGCTTAACCTTTTCATAATTTGAAAATCTAAATTTTAGAAAGATTTCATAAAGATATTAATTCCACGGGAAAATACTATTTTTATGGTCTGTTATTTGGTAACAAAATTATAACGTAAATATTTTAAATTATGAAAAAATTATTTCCTTTCCTGATTGTAACAGTTCTTGGCTTTGCAATAATAAGCTGTGAGCGTACAGAATATGTAGACAATCCAGATTCTACGACAGTAGATTATCCAGCAGTATATGATAAAACCGTAAATCTTAGTAAAATTAATACTACTAATAATTTTTTATTAGGCTATAATTTTGCTTTTAATAATAATCTTCTGAATCAGGATATCGTTTTGGTTTACAGAAAAAGCAATCCAACAGAGAATGCGCCGATTTGGGTGCCGCTTCCAAAAACATATTTCCCAACACAGGGTACTATGGATTATACTTTTGATTTCACAGTCTCAGATGTTCAAATCTATTTAGATGCTGATTTTGATCTTACGGTACAGAACTCTGACTTTAATAGAGAATATGTAAATAATCAAACATTCAGACTTGTTTTGGTACCTGCTGTTTTTGGTAAAAATGCAACTGATCTTTCCAAATTATCTTATGAAGAAATCATAAGAAAATACAATATTGACGATAGTAAGGTTGGAAAACTTTAAAAATATACTAACTGTTAAATATAAAAGCGGAAAAATAATTTTCCGCTTTTTTTATTTAATTTCAGTGATAAACTCTTCTTTCGGTGTTCTGTATTTTTTCAGATTTATAAGCCAGTCAGCGCTTTCCTCACGATAGCCAAGAGGCAGAATAACTACGCTTTTAAGGCCTTTCTCAGACAATCCTAACAACTCATCTAAAGCATTATTATCAAAACCTTCCATTGGCGTTGCGTCAACTTTCTGTTCGGCAGCCGCAGCAATTGCAAGGGCAAAGGATATATACGCCTGTTTGGCAGCGTGTGTTGCATGCCATTCTTTACCAAGTGGTTCATACATTCCCCAGAGTCTGGCTTTGTAATCATCCATAACATTATTAGGTATTCCTCTGGCATTGGTAGTCTTATCAAAAACTTCAGAAATGCTGTTATGTGTATAGCCGTCCCAAGCTGCCCAGACAAGGAGATGTGAGCCATCTGTTATCTGACCTTGTTCCCAGGCAATCGGCTTAATTTTTTCCAATAATTCTTTATTCGTGATTACAAAAATCCTGTATGGCTGCAGTCCCGATGAAGAAGGTGCAAGTCTTGCAGCTTCCAGAATGTAATCTACCTTTTCCTGCGGAACCACTTGTCCGTTCATTTTTTTGGTGGCATAGCGCCAGTTTAAATCTTCTATTAAGCTCATTATTTCTGTTAAATTTGATTTGAAGCAGCAAAGTTACACAAGAAAAGTTTATTTTTGTAACCTGATTACAAAAAGTTAGCATTACAAAAAAGTAACCTAATTGAAAATCAATATTTTAAAATAAAATCAATGAAAATAAAATGCTGTAAAACCAATTTACTGGCTGTTCAGGACACAATGGATATTCTGAAAGGCCGATGGAAAGTCCAGATCATTGCAGCACTTTGCTATGATAAGATGCGGTTTTCCGATTTGCAAAAAGAAATCACCGGCATCTCTGCAAAAATGCTTAGCAGCGAATTAAAAGACCTGGAAATCAACCAATTGGTTTCCAGAAGAGTTCTCAGCACACAACCAATAAGTGTAGAATATGAGCTGACAGATTATGGAAGAACCCTGAAAAAAATCATCGAACATCTGGCTGAATGGGGCATTGAACATCGATAAAAAATAACAGGTAAAATTCCTGAATTTGCATAAAAAAAAAGGCTTCGAAAGTGAAGCCTTTGACTGATTTAATCTTTTGTAAAATTATATGTTTTTCCGTTTTGCTTAAGCTGCATCTGCTTTTTATCCGGGAAAAATGTAATTTCTATTCCAGCCTGATCAAATCTGAACTGATCATTTGCAATATTTTCTAAAGGAAATTCCGGCTGCCCTTTTCCCTGAGCAAAGAGTTTGTCATTCTTAGAAAAAACGTTTAGACCTAATGAAATATCTTTCGAGCTATAATTGCCAACATAATTTCGGAGATTTACCGGCACATTTTTTCCGATCTTATTTTCCTCAAACTTCGGAAACTCATAGTCTGTATCATAAATTAGTATAGAAATGGCATAGCCAAAATCATTATGCGGAAATTTTTCTCCATTAATAAGTAATGTAACAGAATAATCATCTTTCGGATTATAAGATGTGATGCTGTGTGTCCCGGCCGTGTCTCCACCATGTCCATAAGAAATCTGATTATAGAAAGGTACTGACATGATACCCAAACCAAAAGGTTTATCTGTGATTGGCAACATTGTCACCAGCGTTTCCCGGCTTACCAATTTATTAGTAAATAATGCATTGACAAAGAGATTCAGGTCTTTTGATGTAGAAGTAATATCGCCCAATCCAACACAATTATGAAAATCGAAATCTTCAGTTTCTATCCATTTATCGTTTTGATTCTTGTATGATCTGAAGATATTCTTTGGATCATCTAGCACTGAGAACGTATTTTTCATACCAATTTTAGATGTGATATTCTCTCTCAGCAATACATTGTATGGTTTTTTAGCAACTTTTTCCAAAATCCGGCTCAGCAAATAATAAGCTGAATTGGAGTATCTCGTCTTTTCTCCTGGCTGAAATGTAACACCCTGAGCTTTGATGGTATCAAGAATTGCTTTATCACCAACATATTTTTTGAATAGCCACTGGTAATTTTCCCCGACATAATCTCCTAATCCGCTGGTGTGATTCAGCATTGTTTTTAAAGATATTTTTTCAGCATTTGGGATATTTGGATAGTATTTTGAGAGTTTATCGTTAATTGACAATTTCCCTTTTTCCGCAAGCTGCATCAGCATTACAGAAGTAAAAAGTTTACTGATGGAACCAATCTGATAGCCTGTTTCGGCATTTGATTCTACATTTGGCAGCTGATCCTGTCCAAAACTTCTGCTGTATATTTCTTTCCCGTTTTTGAAAATTGAAAGACTGCCAATACCTTGTTTTTTAGCAATAATATAATCCAAGAATCCGTCAATTTTTTTGGTATCAATCGCCCTGTTCCCAATATCTTTGATACTCTTCTTTTCGGGAGAATTATATTTATCGCTATTATATAAATTAAGCGGAAAACTTCTGCCTCTCTGTGTAAATAATCCTTCAAAATGATCTTTTTTGAACAGGGCTTTATAAGAAGCATCTAAGTTTTTAATTTCAAAAAACAGCTCATTATTTACAAACTCTGTTCTATCAACAGGAATATCCTTATCGCTTTGTTTAGGGCTTTTTGCAGTGGAAGACCAACCGTTATTTTCTTTTTTAATATTTAATATCAAAGGAAGAGTCATCCCACCGAAATCTAATTCTCCCTTCCAAGATCCTGCTATTTCCTGGGCGTAAAAAGTTTGTGCTAATATAATCAGCACCAATAAAAATTTGGTTTTCATAGCGTTATATGTATTTAATTATTGAAAATCTGGCAAATAAGAATCGTCATCAATGAGACCAGACAAAATATGGTAATCTGCTGCCATTTTTTAATATTAGCAGCTGTTCTGAAACCGTTGTAAAGAAGAATAAAACTATAGATAAGTGCACATAATGTTATCAGAATAATTAAAATCATTACAATTATATCAAAAACCGGAAATGCTCCCGTCGGATGATTCTGATAAGCTACTACTCTTTCGCCCACTTTTTTGATATAGAAAACCTTTTCCAGCGGAAGTATAATAATCAAAGGAATCTGACTCAGTAAAACGGTATTCGCAATATCTATAATTCTGGTTTTTCTATAAAAAAGCAAGCCTAATACATACAAAATCAAAATAGCCGATACGAAGCTGATTACATTATGAAAAATAATATTTTTAACATCACTATTTTTCGGATGGGCCAACCTGAATACACTGCTAAAATAAGTATCAGTCCAGAAACATAAAGGTATAAGCACAATGAAGAATAAAATACCAACACATAGAAGTATTCTTTCGTCAAATCTCCCAAAGGGATTAAAAATGGTTTTCCAGTTCATCATTTTTATTTTTGGTGTTGCTTTACTTTTTCTATAAGATCATCCATTTTGTTTCGCATTGTAGGATAAGATAATTCCGCTTGCTTTGCCATTTCTTTGATGCTTCCACTGGAAAGGAAGAAATTCAGAATAAAATCCTGTTCTTCTCTAGACAATTTCAGCAATACCGGCAATTCATAATTACCATTGACTTCTGTTGCACAATCCGGACATTTCATCTGGCTGACATTGAGTGTATGGTCACAACTTGGACATATAATCGGAAGCTTCATTTATCAATTATTTTTACAAATGTAATAATTATTTTAATAAAGTTAAAATTTAATTTAATTTTATTAAAACATTGCTTTAGTATTTGAATAAAAAAAACCTCTCATATGGAGAGGCTATATTTAAAAGTCTGATTTAGTTTACAGTCTTTTTATCTTTTAAATTTAGAGAATCATTGTAACTTCCTTGTGAATAGGTTTTCTGTTCGACCTTGTTTTTAGACAGATTCCAGAAATTCTGGTCATATTTTTTGAGCATTGTTATAAAACAAGGTAAGCTTTTCCTTCCCACCTTGAGTTTTACTGAAGCAATAAACCTGCTCTCAGAAAGATTGAATTGCGGAATTTTATCTTCAGAATCTGCAACTTCGCCATCTGAATAAGTAACAGTCCATTTGTAATTATATTCATTGGAATTAATATTTGGAAAGAAGGACATCACCGATTCGCTAACCCTCACTTCCCTGAAGTCATCAATCGCAATTCCGCAGCCTTTTTCCAGCATATCCTGCTTGGAAGCAAGCACTTCTATTAAAGATTCACATTGCTGCTTTCCTTTATCCGAATCTGCAACAACTGAGATTGTAATCTTGCCTGGTTTCTTACCAGTAATCGCAACCTTGCCATAACTGTTTTCCTCAATTTTAAGAATACTCTCATCTGACGAACTCCAGGTGTAACACTGTTCGCATTTAGCTTTCATATGAGTTGTCAGGCTTATAGTTTCTCCTGGGACAAGAGTTTTAAAACCATCGATGGTACATTGTGCAAAGGAAATTTGGGATACCAGAAAACTGGCACCCAGGATAAATAATTTTTTCATTTCTATTGTGTTTTTTTTTAATAATTATCTCGTAGCAAATTTTAAACCTGAATCACGCCAAGATTAAATTGATCTTTTATCGGCGAATGATTAGCCGCTTCGATTCCCATACTGATCCATTTTCTGGTATCAAGAGGATTGATAATAGCATCGGTCCAAAGTCTTGCAGCGGCATAAGTAGGCTGTATCTGTTTATTATAATCTTTCAGGATTTTGTCCAGAATTTGCTTTCTTTCTTCATCGGAAATCTCTTTGCCCTGTTTTCTGAGTGCAGATTCCTGAATTTGCAATAATACATTTCCGGCTTGTGAGCCACCCATCACAGCGAGTTCTGCCCAAGGCCAAGCAACAATAAGCCTGGGATCATAAGCTTTACCACACATTGCGTAGTTTCCTGCTCCATAAGAATTTCCTGTGATTACGGTAAATTTCGGAACTACGGAATTGGAAACAGCATTGACCATTTTTGCACCGTCCTTAATGATGCCGCCGTGCTCGGATTTGGAGCCCACCATAAAACCTGTAACATCCTGAAGAAAAACCAGAGGAATTTTTCTCTGATTGCAATTGGCAATAAAACGGGTTGCTTTATCTGCTGAGTCGGAATAAATGACTCCGCCAAACTGCATTTCTCCTTTGCCGCTTTTCACCATTTTTCTTTGATTGGCCACAATTCCAACGCTCCAGCCGTCAATTCTTGCTGTTGCACAGATTATGCTTTTTCCATAGTCGGGTTTATATTCTTCGTACTCGGAATTATCTACAAGACATTTAATGATTTCAAAAGTATCATACTGTTCTGATCTAACGGCTGGCATTATTCCGAAAATATGATCCGGATTTTCTTTTGGTGGGAAACTTTCAGTTCTGTCAAAGCCAGCTTTTTCAAAGCTGCCGATAGATTTCATGATAGTTTTAATTCTGTCCAAAGCTTCTTTGTCATCTTTGGCTTTGAAATCCGTAACGCCGGAAATTTCACAGTGCGTTGTTGCACCACCAAGTGTTTCATTATCTACATTTTCACCAATGGCTGCTTTTACGAGATAGCTTCCCGCGAGAAAAATACTTCCGGTTTTATCCACAATCATAGCTTCATCACTCATAATAGGCAGGTAAGCACCGCCAGCAACGCAGCTTCCCATAATGGCAGAAATCTGAATGATTCCTGCGGAACTCATCTTGGCGTTATTCCTGAAAATCCTGCCGAACATTTCTTTGTCCGGGAAAATTTCATCCTGCATAGGAAGATAAACACCCGCCGAATCTACAAGATAAATGATGGGCAATCTGTTTTCCATTGCAATTTCCTGAGCCCTAAGATTCTTCTTTCCTGTGATCGGAAACCATGCTCCAGCCTTTACTGTAGCATCATTAGCAACAACAATACATTGTTTTCCGGAAATGTAGCCGATCTTTACAACAACACCGCCTGCAGGACATCCGCCTTCGTTTTCGTACATCCCGTAACCTGCAAATGCGCCTATCTCTATCGTTTCAGAATTCTTGTCAAAAAGATATTCAAGGCGTTCCCTGGCTGTCAGTTTTCCTTGGTCACGCTGTTTCTGAAGTGCTTTTTCGCCTCCACCTAATTTAATCCTACCCAAAGTTTTTTTGATGTCGGACAGTTTCAGCTTATTGATATCTTCTCTTTTATTAAATTCTAAATCCATGAGGTTTTGTTTGAGGCTTAAAGATAAAATTTTTTAACAGACTTCAAAATAACAAACATCGATTCTAAAGCAGAAAAAAATTTCCTGGTAATAATTCTGACAATCTGACGTTTTAATAAAACAGCAAGGCAATTTTTAGTTAGTTTATGTTTATTTGATAAGCTCAGCTTATTAATGATCCGTATAATTTTATACGGATTTTTTCATCTCAATGGTTAAAATCACTCAAACCAGGAAATTTATCTTTAATTTTGCAACACTGAAAATCACCTCACTCCTTCCTATGAATCGCCATAGTTTGTAAATGCAAACACAAATAAAGATTTTGTGGTTCCATTATGACTATTAAAAAGCAATAAACTACCCACATATGAAAAATTCTTACCTGCTCAGGCTACATTTTATTGTTTTTTTATGGGGATTCACCGCAATTTTAGGAAAGCTGATTTCAGCAGACGCCAATGTTCTTGTGTTCTACAGGATGTCCTTCGCTGCTGTTTTTTTATATCTATATCTCAGATTATTCAAAAAGCAAAGCATTAAAGTGACCAAAAAGCTGCTGATCAATCTGGTTGGAATTGGGAGTGTGATGGCCTTTCACTGGCTATTTTTCTTTCAATCTATTAAGGTTTCCAATGTTTCCATCGCATTATCCTGTCTGTCTTTATCAACTTTATTTGCTGCTCTGATAGAACCTTTGATTTTCAAAAGAAAACCGGACTGGATAGAGATTTTGATTGGCGTAATCATAGTGATTTGTATTTCCACAATATTTAATGCTGAATTAAAATACAAAGAAGGTATTTTTTATGGAATCCTTTGTGCACTTTTTGGAACCATTTTTTCAGTTTTCAATGGGAAAATTTTTGGAAAAACCAGTTCCGGCAATATTATTTTTTACGAAATTGCTGGTGGCTGGCTTATTATCAGTCTTTACTTTATTATATCCGGACAAATTTCTTCCGTGAGTGAAATAAGTTATACAGATATTGCGTTAATAGTATTACTAGCTTCTGTTTTTACGGCATATCCGATGTTTGAGAGTGTGAAACTCATGAAGTTCATCTCTCCTTTTACATTGATACTCACTGTAAATCTGGAACCTGTGTATGGGATTATCCTTGCTTTTTTTATCTTTGGAGCGTCTGAGCATATGAGTCCCGTTTTTTATATCGCATCATTGGTAATGATTATTGCGATAGTAGCTAATGGTATTATAAAATCCAGACGAAAAAAAGATGAGTCACCTGCAGAAATCAATTCTCTGTAAAACCTTTTTTTGATGAAAAGAATTTTATTTTTTTTACTGATTATTTTGATTCAATGCGCTGATGCCCAAATCATCAGAAAATACTCCAATGAGTTCTTAAATATTGGAGCCGGAGCCAGAGGTCTGGCAATGGGCGGCGCTGTCGTTTCCAATCAGGATGATGTATATTCACCGATGTGGAATCCTGCGGGACTGCTGCAAATAGAATATGACTGGCAGGCTGCTGCAATGCATGCGGAATATTTTGAATCAATAGCTAAATATGATTATGTAGCCTTTGCAAAACCGCTGGATAACAAAAACGGTGTTTTTGCAATATCATTGGTAAGACTAGGCGTAGACAACATTCTTAACACCACACAACTTATTGACTCCGAAGGAAATATAGATTATGATAAGATAAGCTCATTCTCTACATCGGATTATGCAGCACTTTTTTCTTACGCTTTTCACCCGAACGGCAACCAAAGACTGGATCTTGGTGCGACTGCAAAAGTTGTTTACAGAAATGTCGGAAAATTCGCCAGCGGTTATGGATTTGGGTTCGATCTTGGCGGGATATATCACACAGATAACGGTCTGAATCTTGGGTTTATGCTGAGAGACGCCACAACTACGGTTAACTTCTGGACCATCAATCAGAAAGAATTATCAACGGTTGTCAATGGTGAAGAATTCAATCCTGCTCCTGCTGATAAAATGGAAATCACTATGCCGAAACTGAATCTCGGCGTCAGTAAAACTTATGAGTTCAACAGGGATCTGAAACTTCTGCCGGAAGCTGGTGTAAATATTGATTTTGCCAAAACTGCCGCATTAATTTCGACGGATTTTGCCAGTATAACACCTTATCTCGGTGGTGAACTGATTTTCCAGGATATGATTTTTGTGCGTCTGGGACTTAACAGATTCCAAACCCTTTCTGACATCGAAGATCTGAAAAGAAAGATATCTTTCCAGCCGAGTGCAGGTATCGGAATACGTTATAAAGGACTTACACTAGACTATGCAATAACAAACTCCGGCATTGGCGGATCTAACTTTTATTCCAATTTCTTTTCCCTGAAACTTGATATGCAAGGCTTCAGAAATTAAGTTTATAAAA
>JAEXJU010000112.1 GCA_023448955.1 Bacteroidota bacterium | reverse complement strand
GTTAATAAACCTTTCAAATGATTGATATGAGAATGCACACCACCATCAGAAACCAATCCTATGAAATGTACTTTTTTGTTGTTAGCTTTGGCGTATTCGAAAGCGTTTTGTATTACCTGCTCTTTTCCAAGGCTTCCGTTTTCCACTGCCATATTAAGCTTTACAAGATTTTGGTAAACGACTCTCCCTGCACCCAGATTCATATGTCCTACTTCCGAGTTTCCCATTTGTCCGGCTGGTAATCCAACCGCTAGTCCGCTAGCTTCAAGTGTGGTATTCGGGAATGTTTTTAAGGCATAATCCATAAAAGGTGTGTTGGCCTGAGCAATGGCGGAAACAGCGGGATTTGGCCCGATTCCCCAGCCATCTAATATTGCAAGAATTGCTTTTTTTGACATTGTTGATTTTGTTTTATTATCACAAATTTACGAAATGGAAAAGCATTGATAGAATTCCTCAACTTATTTTTTAATAATTGACAAATATTCTTTCATTTTTAAATTAAATACTATTAATTTTTATGCTATATCAGTCTTACCTTACTTTACCTTAGATTCGACTCAAGTCCGATACAACTCCGATATAAATCCAATATAAGTCTGATAAAATATTGGAGTTGTAACTGATTTATATCTATCTTATTATGGATTTAGTGCGAAGGAACTATCTACTTAGCATTAATTTAACGTGAGTTCGATGTTAGGAATTTACAATTTTTTTGATAATCAATTTATTGCTTCTATAAATTGCATCGGGCTAAAGACCGATGTAAAGATTGAAGTTCAAAATGGGCTTTAGCCAAAATTAATGATATGTTTTGGCTAAAGCCTATTTTTCCATCCATCATTAAAATGGGCTAAAGCCCATTCCTATTAATGTTTATGCATCAATCATAAATTGAACTCACTTTAATTTAATATCCTTGAACCCCTTACTTCTGAACATAGAAACCAACCGACAAACAATTATTTTCCCTATGTTTTGCCAATTGACAAATATTCTTACCTTTAAGACCCTTTTTTAAAAAATTAAAATGGACTTAAGAGACCAACTGAAAAACCTTTTCCCAGACCACGAAGAGCAGGATTTTGAAATGCCGAAAGAAACCTTTAAACAGAAAGAACCTTTGGTGTGCAAATTCGAAAAGAAAGGCCGGAACGGAAAACCGGTAACTCTAATCGAAGGTTGGGAAGGCGACGATGAAGGTCTGAAAGACATATCGAAAAAAATTAAAACTACACTTGGCATTGGCGGCTCAGAAAAAGACGGTGTCATCATTATACAGGGTGACAATCGGGATAAAATCATGAATATCCTGAAAGAAATGGGCTACAAAACAAAACGTGTAGGAGGATAACATCATTGATAATTGATAATTGATAATTGATAATTGATAATTAAAATTTAAAATCTTAAAACAATATATATGATTAACAAACTAGCAGCTTCCGAATTGGTACTGAATGACGACGGAAGTGTTTATCACCTTAATCTTCTTCCGGAAGATCTTGCAGAAAAGGTAATTCTGGTGGGCGATCCGGACAGGGTTCCTAAAGTTTCCAAATATTTCGACAATATTGAGGTAAAGAAAAACAAGAGAGAATTCTACACACATACCGGAACTTTGCGCGGCGAGCGAATTACGGTAATGTCTACAGGAATCGGAACAGAGAATATTGATATTGTGATGAACGAGCTGGATGCGCTTGTTAATATCGACCTGAAAGAAAAAGAATTCAAAAAAGAACACAAGGCTTTACAACTTTTCCGAATGGGAACCTGTGGCAGCGTGAATCCTGATATCGAGGTAAATAATATGCTGGTTACTCAGAATGTAGTTGGCTTGGATGGACTGATGCATTTCTATCAGGATTATCAGTTCGAGAATGAATTCAGCAAAAATTTCCTTGAGAAATTTCCTTACGAAAGAATTAAGCCAATGCTTTACTTTGCAGATTGGGCAGAAGAGCTTGGAACATTATATTCCGATGCAAAATACAAAGGGAATACGGCAACTTTCCCGGGATTTTATGCCCCGCAAGGCCGCCAGCTGAGGCTGAAAGCGCTGGATGACCAGTTCCTAGAAACGCTTAATGATCTTGGGGTTTCTAACTTTGAGATGGAAACATCTGCTATCTATGGCTTATCAAAATTATTAGGACATAAAGCCATTACGGTAAACTGTGTCATCGCCAACAGAAGACGTGGCGAATTTGCAAGCGACCATCACGCATCAGAAAAAATGATGATCGAATGGGTGCTTGACAGAATTATTAAGTAGAAACAATCTTTTTAATGTAACAATTTACCAATCTAACAATTATTATGCATTGGTAAATTGTTACATTTTTTCATTGTTAAATTGTATTCCGTACAAAACAGCTCTCAATATGATCATCCACAACTCCTGTTGCCTGCAAATGAGAATAAACAACTGTTGATCCCAAAAATTTAAACCCTCTTTTCTTAAGATCCTTACTGATGGCATCAGACAGTTCTGTAGTTGCAGGTGCTTCTCTGTGATGATTCCAGTGATTTACAATCCTGTTTCCGCCGGTAAAAGTGGAAATATAGCCATAGAAACTCCCGAACTCTTTCTGAAGTTCCATAAACTTTTGCGCATTAGAAATGGCAGCAAGAACTTTCAGACGGTTTCTGATGATTCCTGTATCCTGCATCAGTTCCTCAATTTTATCCTCACTATAATTGGCGATCTTTTTGTAACTGAAATTATCAAAAGCTTTTCTGAAGTTTTCTCTTTTCCTGAGAATTGTAATCCAGCTTAAGCCTGCCTGGAAACTTTCCAGAATCAGAAACTCAAACATAGTTGCATCATCTGTAACCAGTTTTCCCCACTCTTCATCATGATATTTTTGATAGAGTTCATCGGTCCCGCACCATGCACATCTCACTTTTTCCATAGTTAATTTTTAAAGTGTCAATTTAGCAAAGATTATAAATTGAAAACAAAACATTAACGTTCGTTAAGACTTTGCGGCATTGTTATTGGATAATTGATGGTATCAAATCAAATTTTTCAATTATTAACCCAAAAAATAAAATATTATGAGTACGCCAAATGAAAATTACAATGATGCTGAAAGAGCTGTAAACAGAACAGAAAACTCATTAGAAAATGCAGCTGATACCGCTAAAGATAAAGTCAATGAATACGCTGACAGAGCCAGAAATTATATTGACGAGCAAAAAAGAAAAAATGAAGAGCCAACAAGAGAAGGTTTCTTCGATAATCTAAAGTCTAACCTAGCTGATGCCTGGGAAG
>JAEXJU010000108.1 GCA_023448955.1 Bacteroidota bacterium | reverse complement strand
CCTGCAACCCGAAATCTAAATTATCCAACCTTTTTCTTCCCTTTCTCAAGACTCGCTTTTAGCATTGCCATCAAGTCAGTTGCTTTTCCTTCAGGCTCTTTAACCTCTGCCAGTTTGATTTTCTTACCTTTTGCTTTTTGTTTGATGATTTTCAGAAGGTCAGCATTGTAATTATCTTTATATTTTGAGGTGTCAAATTCAGTAGCCAGAGACTTGATAAGCTGTTCCGCCATTTTCAGTTCGGCAGGTTTTGGCGCACTTCCCGAAGGGATCTTCAGATCTTCGAAATCCCGCATTTCTTCGGGATAACGCATCCTGTTGACCATTAGAATTTTATCTTCATAAGGACGAATAAGACAGAGAATTTCGCGATCTCTAAGAACAAAAGAACCAATTCCTGCCATTTTGGTTTTGGTTAAAGCTTTTAAAAGTAACTTGTACGCTGACTCACCATTTTTCTGCGGTTCCAGAAAGTAAGGCGTTTCAAACAAAGCCGGATCTATTTCTGATTCTTTCACAAACTGGGCAATGCTCAAAACCTTTGATTTTTCAGGGCTTGCCGCTTCAAAATCTTTGTCATCAAGGATAATATATTTGTCTTCGATTTTGTAGCCTTTCACAATATTTTCCCAAACCACTTCTTTACCTGTTTTTTCATTGACTCGTTTGAATCTGATATTGCTAAGATCCTTGCTGTCCAGCATATCCAGATCCAATGTACTCGAATCTGTCGCCGAATACAGTTTAATCGGAATATTTACAAGTCCAAAACCAATAGCGCCGTTCCAAATTGCTCTCATAATTAAGATTTTGATTTGACATTCATAATGAAAAAATATTATCTCATTTTCTACAACAAACATTCCATTAATATGAATTACATAAAATTTATACTTAAAATTAAATAGCACATTATTTGTAATTCCTAAGAAAATTAAAAGTAAAATGGAAAAAGAAGCTAAAAAGAAAATCAGACCAAAGCAGGAACAAACTCGGCCTGGATTAGAAAAAGAAATGTCACCGATTCCAAAGACAGAACCTATTGACTATCCGAAAGAAGGGAAATTAAAAAACAAAGTCGCATTAATCACGGGCGGCGACAGTGGGATTGGAAAAGCTGTCGCATTGCTTTTTGCAAAAGAAGGTGCAGACATATCAATTGCTTACCTCAGCGAAACTAAAGATGCCAGGCAAACTCAAAAAGAAGTTGAAGCCTATGGAAGAAAATGTTCCTTAATTAAAGGTGATTTAGGAAATGAAGATCATTGCAAGAAACTCATCAAACAAACCATAAAAGTGCATCAAAAAATCGACATTCTGGTGAATAATGCAGCCTTGCACTGGGAATCGGAATCGATTGAAGATATCACTACTGAACAACTCACAAAAACCTTCCAGAATAATTTCTATTCTTATTTCTGGACCACAAAATATGCAATGCCTTATCTTGAAAGAGGCGCTAGTATCATCAACACCACATCCGTCACAGCTTACAGAGGAAGTCCTCAACTCATCGATTATGCTTCTACAAAAGGAGCGATTGTGGCTTTTACCAGAAGTCTATCTGCCAATTTGATTGATAAAGGAATCCGTGTGAATGCTGTTGCGCCAGGACCAATTTGGACACCGCTGATAGCTTCATCATTTGACAAAGAGAAAAATTCTGAGTTCGGTAGTGATTCGCCCATGAAGCGTGCAGGGATGCCGAATGAAGTCGCACCAAGCTTTCTTTTTTTGGCCAGCGACGACTCAAGTTTCATCTCAGGACAGGTTTTGCATCCGAATGGCGGGGAAATTGTTAATGGATAATTCATAATTAATTATAACATCAAAAATCAAAATAATATGTCAACAGAAAATCTTACCAATCAGGAAGCTATTAAAAAGATCAAAGAACTATCCGAAAAAGCCAGAATCTGTATGTTCTGCACAGAGTTGGACAGACTTCCCGTCAATGCCAGACCAATGGGTCTTCAGGAAACTGATGAAAGCGGAAATCTTTGGTTCATCAGCAGCGAAACCAGCAACAAAAATTTTGAAATCAAGGAAGATAACCGTGTTCAGTTGTATTTTATGAACAACAGCGATTCTGAATATCTATCGATTTTCGGAAATGCTTATATCTATAAAGATAAAGAAACAATTGAAGACAAGTGGTCACCAATGGCGAATGCTTGGTTCGACGGAAAAGATGATCCGAATGTTTCCATTATCCGTGTAGAACCTTCAGAAACTTACTATTGGGACACGAAAGCCGGAAAATTGGTTAGTTTGTTAAGCTTCGCTGCAGCAGCGATTACAGGAAACAAAACAGACAATTCCGACGGTGTAGAGGGAACTGCAAAAATTTAAGTAATTTTAAACTGAAATTAAGTCACAAAGAAAATTATACCCAATCTGCTTTGTGACTTTTATTTTCCACTCCATACAAAAATACAAATGGCGAAACTCATCACATTTACAAACAAAGGCATCTATTGTCCCCAAGGAAAATTTTACATTGATCCGTGGAGACCGGTAGATTATGCTGTCATCACGCACGGACACGCTGATCACGCCCGTTGGGGAATGAAAAAATACCTTTGTCATCATTTTACCAAACCGATTTTAAAGAAAAGAATTGCAGAGGACATCGAATGCCAGACCTTGCAGTATGGCGAAGTACTGGACATCAATGGTGTGAAACTTTCGCTTCATCCTGCCGGTCACATTATCGGTTCAGCGCAGATTCGGTTGGAGTATAAAGGCTATGTGAGTGTGATTTCGGGAGATTATAAAGTTCAGGATGATGGATTGAGCACGCCTTTTGAACTCGTGAAGTGCAATGAATTTGTTACAGAAAGTACATTCGGACTGCCGATTTATAACTGGCTGGAGGTGGATGATCTGAATAAAAAAATGCAGAACTGGGTTTTAAGAAATCAGGAGAATAAAAAGACTTCTGTTTTCATCGGTTACTCTTTGGGGAAAGCGCAAAGAGTAATGAAAGCGGTGGAAGGAATGGGGAAAATCCACGTTCACTACTCCATCGGCAAACTGAATCAGGCTTTTGAAGAAGTTGGAATTGTGCTTCCGGAGTATGAAATTCCGGATTTCAGGGAAAGCATTAAACACGTTGCCGGCGACATTGTCATCGTTCCTCCCGCTTTGCTGGATTCTAATGTGATTAAAAAAATTCCGGACGCGGCAACTGCAATTTGTTCTGGTTGGATGCAGGTTCGTGGTGCAAGACGCTGGCGAAGTGCAGATGCCGGTTTTGCAATGAGCGACCACGCCGACTGGAAAGGTTTATTGCAGGCGATAAAGGCTACCGATGCGGAAATTGTCCACGTCACACACGGACAAACCGAAGTTTTTTCAAAATATCTCAACGAAATTGGAATCAAATCTGATGTTGTGGAAACATTGTACGGTGACGATGACGAAGAGGAAAAAGAAAAGGAAATTATTAAAGATTAAACACAATTCTCAAAAAGTTCCGTAGGAATTAACTGTTAATAGTGTAATGGATCAATGATAGGCGGAGCTCCGTAGGAGCGACCTGTTAATATCAGAATATAAAAACGGCGAATCTCTCGCAGCCCGGCTTGAACGGAGCTCTTTTTGTGGAGCAAAGCGGAGCAAAAAAGCGGGAGTGGAAGACGGATTAAGCTGCCCAAAAAATCTTTACAATACGTTTCTAAAACGCAATTAAAATTTATGAAACATTTCGCAGAACTCATCAACGCTTTGGAAAGCACGAACAAAATGAATGCTAAAATCGATGCCATCATCGATTATCTTGAGCGTGCGCCGGATGATGATAAATTATGGTTTATTGCCCTGTTTACCGGGAAAAGACCGAAGCGGAATGTGAACACCAATTATATGAAAGAATGGGCGCTGGAAATCACTCAATTGCCGTTTTGGCTTTTTCAGGAAAGTTATTCATCGGTGGGCGATTTGGGAGAAACGATTTCGTTAATTCTGCCTCCGCCAAATGAAAAAATCGAGAAAACTTTATCTGAATGGATGAATGAAATCATCGGTTTAAAATCTAAAACTGACGCAGAAAAAAAAGAATTTGTGCTGAACTCGTGGAACGGGCTGGACTATACGGAACGTTTGATTTTCAACAAATTATTGGGTGGAAGCTTCAGGATTGGGGTTTCTTCTAAAACGCTGATTAACTCTTTAACCAAATTTTCCGGTCAGGAAGCAAGCACGCTGATGCACAGTCTGATGGGAAAATGGCAGCCTGATGAAGTAAGTTTTAATGAACTGATTTCGGCAGAAAATATCAATCCCGACAACTCAAAACCCTACCCTTTTTGTCTAGCCTATCCTTTAGAAAAAGATTTGCAGGAACTTGGAACACCCGAAGAATGGTTGGTTGAATACAAATGGGACGGCATCCGCGGACAGATCATCAGACGAAATGACGAAGTTTTTATCTGGTCGCGTGGTGAAGAATTGGTTTCTGAGCAGTTTCCCGAAATTGTAGAGGTTGTACAAGCAATGAAAGGAAATTTTGTTTTGGATGGAGAAATCCTTGCTGTTAAAGACAGAAACGTTTTAAACTTCAACGAATTACAAAAACGCCTGAACCGAAAAACTCTAACCAAAAAAATGCTTTCAGAAATTCCTATCGAAGTTTTTGCGTATGATTTATTGGAACTCGAAGGTAATGATTTGCGGGAAAAACCGATTTCAGCGAGAAGAGCAATGCTTGAGGAATTATTGTTAAATGAAAATCCTGAAAAGATAAAACTCTCAAAGGTCATTCAGTTTGAAAAATGGGAAGATCTCGATCAAATCAGAGCAAATTCCAGAGATATCAACAGCGAAGGTCTGATGCTGAAACAGAAAAATTCACACTACCATTCCGGGCGGAAAAAAGGCGACTGGTGGAAATGGAAAATCAATCCTTTGACTATTGATGCCGTTTTAATCTATGCCCAAAAAGGAAGCGGACGAAGAAGTGCCTACTACACAGATTACAGTTTTGCCGTGAAAAGTGGCGACAGATTAGTCACGATTGCCAAAGCGTATTCTGGTTTGACAGACAAAGAAATAATGGAAGTCAGCAAATTTGTGAATAAAAATGCGATTGAAAAATTCGGGCCGGTAAGAACCGTAAAACCCGAATTGGTTTTTGAAATTGCTTTCGAAGGAATCGGCTTCAGCAACCGTCATAAAAGCGGTGTTGCGCTCCGTTTCCCAAGAATATTGCGATGGCGGAAAGATAAAACGGTGGATGAGATTGATGATATTGAAGAGATTAAGAAATTGATACAGTGATTTTATTCTAAACTCAAGAGGAGTTTTATCTGCGTAGCAGAAATGATCGATGTATAGTCAGAACTCCGTAGGAGTTCTATCTAAGAACTTTAGAATTTTAAAAAGATAACACTCCTACGGAGTGACATCAATTATACCTAACAAATTACTACACAAATAAAACTGCTCTGCAGTTTTTATTAGATGAGATTTTAACATTATTGAATTTTAATATCAATTTGAGCAACTACGAAAATACAGAAGGCTACAAAATCATCCAGAACTGGATGATGGAAAAGGGAAATTCGCCGTTTAAATTTCAGGTGGATACCTGGCAGAAATTCGGGAATGGCTACAGCGGAATGGTAGTGGCTCCCACTGGTTTCGGAAAAACTTTCTCGGTATTTTTAGCTTTGGTTTCTGACTTCCTGACGAATTCCGAAAAGTTCAAATCAGGACTTAAAATGATCTGGATTACGCCGCTCCGTTCGCTTTCAAAGGATATCGCAAAAGCAATGCAGGAAGCGATTGACGAAATCGGACTGGATTGGACAGTGGGCGTGAGAAATGGCGATACAGACCCGAAAATCCGACAGCAGCAGGTAAAAAATATGCCTGAAGTTTTGGTGGTAACTCCCGAAAGTTTACACTTGCTTTTGGGTCAGAAAGATCATCAGCGGTATTTCAGAAATATGCAATGTATTGCTGTGGACGAATGGCACGAATTGCTAGGTTCTAAACGTGGTGTGATGGTAGAACTCGCAATTTCTCAGCTTGTTCATTATGTTCCGAAAATGAAAATTTGGGGCATTACCGCCACCATCGGAAATCTTGACGAAGCAATGGAAGTTCTGATTCCTTACAACATCAAAAAAACAAAAATCACTGCCAAAGAACAGAAGAAAATCGATATTCTATCGGTATTTCCGGACGAAGTTGAAATTTTACCCTGGGCTGGACATCTCGGGCAAAAACTGGCAGATAATGTTGTTCCCATTATTTTAGAATCCAAATCAACCATTGTTTTCACCAATACAAG
>JAEXJU010000093.1 GCA_023448955.1 Bacteroidota bacterium | reverse complement strand
GCGTAAAACTTATTAGAAATTAGAAACATTAATCAATTGAAAAAATGAACTCTCTATCAAATTTTTCTTTTTCTAATTCGGACATTTTATTACGTAAAACTCTAATTGTAAAACCTCCAACTAACTTTCCGTTTTTAGAAAACATCCAATCAGAAATTTTTTCTTTTTCGATTTTAACTTTCTCGTTTAATTTTATGTTAATTTCTGAATTGGGTAGATTATCAATAATCCCAAAATAATCTTCGTCTGACTTTTCAATATTAACAGCCCAAATATGCTCCGATTTATCATTAATATCATAACGAATCTTCAAAGCAAAGTTTTGATTTTCTGAAAATTTTAAAACTTCATCAAAATCTACTAATGTTTTATTTGCCAATTCAATAGCAGAACTCATTTCATTATCATCTTCACTTAACGAAAATATCACAGGTTCGTCTCCTCTGTTTATTCTATCCATTTTTAAGTCAATATTTAATTCTAAAACCAATTTTTCCGATTTTCTTTCGGAATGAATGTCCAGGCCAGAATACGGCTTATTTTCTGACCTTGCGCCATATCTATGATTTTGAATTCGGGAACTTTGAGATTTTTGAGAAGCGTTGTCAGTTGATGTAGATTATCCTTTTTGGAAACCAAACTTGTGAACCAAAGAACCTGCGAAGAAAACTCAACGCTTTCATTAATCATTTTTTTGATGAAAGCCATTTCGCCACCTTCGCACCATAATTCAGATTGCTGTCCGCTAAAATTAAGATTTGGTTTCTGAGTTTTTGTTTTCCTGAGATTGTTATTTTTTCTTCGATTACCTTGCAATGCAGATTCTTCGGAATCGTGGAATGGCGGATTGCACATTGAAAACGTAAATTTTTCTTCTTTTGAAATGATGTTTTTAAAAATATGCTCCGATTCTGGCTGGTATTTTAATCGAATTGCCGATGATAATTTTGAATTTTGATTCAGAATATTCTGGGCATTTTCCAAAGAATTTTGATTAACATCAGTTCCCAGCATTTCCCAACCGTAAGAAAAATTGGCAATTAACGGATAAACAAGATTGGCTCCCGTTCCAATATCCAAACCTTTGACCGAATTTCCATTCGGGATTTCGCCTTTTTCTTCCGATAATAAATCTGCCAAATAATGCACATAATCTGCACGTCCAGGAATTGGCGGACAGAGATTGCCTTCCGGAATATCCCAATCATTGACATTATAATATTTCAGAAGTAAAGCTTTATTCAGCAATCTAACCGCTTTCGGGATGCTGAAATTAATGGTCAGCGTATCGTAATCATTTTTGAAAACGTAATGTTTGAGTTCCGGAACGACTGAAATTAATGCTTCAAAATCGTAAGAACTGCGATGTATATTTCTTGGATGTAAACTGGATTTTTCAGACATTATATAAATCTACTTCTGAGATAAAATATATTGCGCCATAAATTTCGCATTATCTTTGCTCAGTCCATTGTGAGCCGGCATCGGAACATCGCCCCAGATTCCAGAACTTCCTTTGATAATTTTATCAGCCAGCATTTCTACATTTTCCGGTGTGTTCTCATATTTTTTTGCTACTTCTTTATAAGATGGCCCGATCATTTTTTCGTCTACTTTGTGGCATCCCAAACAATCTGCGCCTTCAACTAAAGATTTTCCTTCAGCAACCGGATCGGTTACTATTTTTGGCGAAGTTTCCGGTTCTTTTTTCAGAACATTTTTATTCCCTGAATTATCATTTTTAGAACAAGCTACAATTAGAGCTAAAGCAAATGCCAGAAATAGTCTTTTCATATCCTTCGATTTATCTCGCAAATTTACCAAATAAGGAATTAAGACTGAATTTAAATAAGAAATAATAGGAATCAT
The DNA here is from genome assembly GCA_023448955.1 of Bacteroidota bacterium. Classification (GTDB taxonomy): domain Bacteria; phylum Bacteroidota; class Bacteroidia; order Flavobacteriales; family Weeksellaceae; genus Epilithonimonas. The sequence goes on along the minus strand of JAEXJU010000093.1, from coordinate 20,297 downwards.
TATCTTTGCAAAATGGTAAAAATTGGCAACATAGAACTTCCTGAATTTCCGCTTTTGCTGGCGCCAATGGAAGATGTAAGTGACCCACCTTTTAGAAAACTTTGTAAAATGCACGGCGCAGACCTGATGTATTCAGAATTTATTTCTTCGGAAGGATTGATTCGTGACGCCATTAAGAGTAGGAAAAAATTGGATATTTTCGATTACGAAAGACCTGTCGGAATCCAGATTTTTGGAGGGGATGAGGAAGCAATGGCAATGTCTGCGAGAATTGTGGAAACTGTTGAGCCGGATTTGGTGGATATTAACTTTGGTTGTCCGGTAAAAAAAGTGGTTTGTAAAGGTGCCGGTGCAGGCGTTTTGAAAGACATTGATTTGATGGTCAGATTAACAAAAGCTGTTGTAAGATCTACACATTTGCCGGTTACTGTAAAGACCAGACTGGGTTGGGATAATGATTCTATCAATATTGATGAAGTTGCCGAAAGATTACAGGAAGTCGGAATCAAAGCCCTAACCATCCACGCCAGAACGCGCGCCCAAATGTACAAAGGCGAAGCCGATTGGGAACATATTTCCAGAATCAAAAATAATCCGAATATCGAAATCCCGATCTTCGGAAATGGCGATGTAGATTCTCCTGAAAAAGCGCTCGAATACAAAAACAAATACAACTGTGACGGAATAATGATTGGTCGTGGAGCAATTGGCTATCCTTGGATTTTCAATGAAATCAAGCATTTTTTCCAGACTGGAGAAATTTTGCCCGAACCAACCATTGCCGAGAGACTGGAAGCTGTGAAAAACCACGCCCTTTGGTCTGTAGAATGGAAAGGTGAACGGCCTGGAATTGTGGAAATGAGACAGCATTACAGCAATTATTTCCGTGGCATCCCTCATTTTAAAGAATTTAAGACTAAGTTTCTTCAGGCTTTGACACTAAGTGAAATCGATGATATTATTGAAGAAACGAAGCATTTTTATCAGGAAAATCTTATTTAAGCTAGAGGTATCGCTCCTACGGAGCTTGACCTTCTCTAGGCACTCATTTGCTACAGACATTTCGCTCCTACGGAGCTTCGCAATGAATAATATTGTAACAGGATGTAACATTAATGGAACTTTGCGCAACTTATCAGATCTCAAATAATTAAAAAATGAAAAAACTATTCCTTCTTTCCATATTAATCTCAGCCATTTCACAAGCTCAGATGTTTGAGGATCCTAAACCGACTAAGATTGACACTTTGAAAGGATCCAATACAGAATTTAGAAACTTTTGGGATGTTAAAAAATATGATATCGTTCTGGAACCCAATTTCGAAACGAAAAGCATCAAAGGAATTAATAAAATCAGTCTTACAATAGAGAAGAACATTTTGAATCCTGTTTTTCAAATCGACCTTCAAAGTCCGATGAAAGCCGATAAAATTACAGCCAGTTTCCCCATTACTGATAAAAAAATCGAAGGTGATTTTATTTTTATTTCTGCAAAAAAGAACTTCAAAAAGGGCGAAAAATATACTATAGAGATTGATTACTCCGGAAATCCGCAGATTGCAAAACACGCACCCTGGGATGGCGGTTGGATTTTCACAAAAGATAAAAATGGAAATCCGTGGATGACGGCAGCAGACGAAGGAATAGGCGCAAGTATCTGGCTTCCCGTAAAAGATATTTGGAATGATGAGCCTGACAATGGCATCACGTTCAAAATCATCACTCCTAAAGACTTGGTAGGTGTTGGAAACGGAAGATTAATTAAAGAAGAAAATCTGGGTGATAAAAAATCGTGGCTTTGGGAAGTGAAAAATCCGATTAATGATTATTCCATCATTCCATCCATCGGTAAATATGTGAATTTTAAAGACATCTACAACGGCGAAAAAGGAAAACTTGACCTGGATTATTGGGTTTTGGATTATAATTTGGATAAAGCCAAAAAACAATTCGAGCAAGTGAAACCGATGTTGAAAGCCTTCGAATATTGGTTTGGACCCTATCCTTTCTATGAAGATTCTTACAAAATCGTGGAATCGCCGCATCTTGGAATGGAACACCAGAGCAATGTGGCTTACGGCAACAATTATGGTAATGGTTATATGGGAAGAGATCTTTCCGGAACAGGAATTGGCCTGAAATGGGATTACATCATCATCCACGAATCCGGTCACGAATGGTTTGCCAACAACATCACCGCAAAAGACCAGGCGGATATGTGGATCCACGAAGGTTTTACAATGTATTCTGAGCCATTATTTGTGGAAAAATATATGGATAAAGCTTCGGCTGAGACTTATGTTCAGGGCGTTCGCAGAATGATTGCGAATGACAAGCCGATTATCGGAACTTACGGTATCCGAAATGAAGGCAGCGGCGATATGTACCCAAAAGGTGCCAATATGATCCACACCATTCGCCAAGTCATAAACAATGATGAGAAATTTCGACAGATTCTGAGAGGTTTGAATAAAGATTTTTACCATCAGACAGTAACCACAAAACAAGTTGAAGATTATTTCATCCAAAAAACAGGTCTGGATCTGCAATCGATTTTTGATCAATATCTGAGAACTGTAAAAATTCCAATGCTTGAATATAAACAAAACGGAAACCAGCTGACATACAAATGGACAAACGTGGTTCCGAATTTTAAGCTGCCAATACGCCTTTCTGACGGACAGGAATTGAAGCCAACAGAAGAGTGGCAAACAGCAACACTTAAATCTTCTGATGAGCTGAAAGTAGATCCTAATTATTATATTTTTACAAAAAAATTATAACGCCATCAATGTCCAGGTTAAAAGAAATCAGGGAACAAAAAAATCTGACGCAAGAAGAATTATCAGAGCAATCTAACATTTCGGTAAGGACGATTCAGCGGATTGAAGCCGGAACAGAACCAAAAGGTCACACATTGAAAATTCTGGCAAAATCACTGGATATTTCCGAAAGTGATTTGCTAAATCTGCCAGAAGCTAATGAATCAGAAAACATAGTTGAGAACTTGACAGAAAATGAAACAAAGAGTGATGAAGATATTTCCAAGCTGAAGCTCATCAACCTTTCTTCTATTCTGTTTACCGTTTTACCACCGCTCAATATTGTCGCGCCATTGATTCTGTCTTATTTGATGAAACAGAAAAATCCGATCATCGGGCAACTTGTTTCCGTTCAGATTTTATGGACTATTCTTGCGCCAGCCGCTTTCTTTCTTGGCATCTCACTGAAGCTCGGAAAACAGTTCACATTGATATTAATGGTAGCCATTGTTCTGACTAATGTTTTTATCATTTTAAGAAACACCGCAGAAATCGAAAAAAACAAAAAACTGTATTACAAACTGAAATTCAATATTTTATAGACCCTGACAGGTGATTGTCGGGTGATTGTCGGGTTATTTTTTAGCCTAAAAAGAGATAAAATCAAATCTTTGCAAAAAAAATTAATCGATGACAAAATCATTATCTACAATCGTAATCATTACATCAATTATCTTCGGCAACATAAAAGCTCAGATCGCAAAAACATCGGATCTGTTTATCGAACTAAAAAAACAGGACAGTCTTTTTTTTGAACTTGGTTTCAATAATTGCGATTGGGTTTATCTGGAAAAGCATACGGATGAGAACCTGAAATTCTATCACGACAATGGCGGTTTCCAGGACAAGAAATTATTCTTAGAAAGGACAAAACAGAATATCTGTGGCAATCCAAACCAAAAACCAATCAGAAAACTGGTTGAAAACAGTCTGGAAGTTTTTCCTTTATATAACAATGGACAACTTTATGGTGCGATACAATCTGGTGAACATCAGTTTTTTATCCGTGAGAAAAATAAGGAAGACGTTTTAGGCGGACAGGCCAAGTTCACAACGGTATGGACAAAGAAAGACGGAATGTGGATAATGAATGACATCCTGAGCTATGATCATGGCGCACCGAAAGCTACCAAAACTGAAAATTCGATATTTGAAAATGATTTCGCCATCGAACAATGGCTGAAAGAGAATAAAGTCCCGACACTTGGACTGGGAATTATCGAAAACGGAAGTTTGAAGCAAGTTAAAGTTTTCGGGGAAATAAAACCTGGCGTTTCCGCACCCTACAATACCATTTTCAATGTTGCTTCTCTTACAAAACCGATCACAGCAATGGTTGCGCTACAACTTGCCAGCCAAGGAAAATGGAATCTAGATGAGCCTGTTTCCCAATACTGGACAGATCCTGATATCGCAAACGATCCTCGAAATAAAAAACTGACAACCAGAATTATTCTCAGCCATCAGACAGGTTTTCCAAACTGGCGATGGATGAACAATAACAATAAATTGAGTTTTGATTTCGAACCCGGAACTCAGTACCGATATTCTGGCGAAGGAATGGAATATCTGCGAAAAGCAATTGAGAAAAAATTCAAAAAACCACTTCAGGAAATTGCCAATGAATTGATTTTTCAGCCCATAAAAATGACCGACACCAATTATATCTGGACAAAAGATACAGATGAATCCCGATTTGCCATAGGTTATGATGAGAATGGAAAAGCGTATGAAACTGTGAAAAATAAAACTGCCAATGCTGCAGACGACGTCGTTACAACCATAGAAGATTACGGCAATTTTTTGACTGATGTAATGAATGGCGGCCATCTAAAACCTGAAATTTTCAAAGAAATGATGAAACCTCAGGTAAAAACAAAAGAAAATAAATACTTTGGGTTAGGATTCGAGATTTATGACTTGGGAAATGGTGAAATAGCCTTATCTCACGGCGGTTCAGACAAAGGTTCTCAATGCATTGCCTTTATTCTTCCAAAAACCAAGCAAGGCATTCTGATTTTCACCAATGTTGATAATGGTTATAAAGTTTTTGAAAAATTAATTCTTAATTATCTTGGTGATAAGGGTCGGAAAATAGTTGATATTGAGACAAAATAATCAATGACTTAAATTAAAACACACAGAAAAGCCAGCAAAAAATTGCTGGCTTTGATTTTTTATTCCCATTCAATCGTTGCTGGCGGTTTTGAACTGATATCATAAGCCACTCTATTGATGCCTCTCACCTCATTAATAATTCTGCTGGAAACGGTATCTAAAAATTCATACGGCAGTCGGCTCCAGGTGGCCGTCATAAAATCAATTGTATTGGCAGAACGAACAACCGCCGTGTACTCATACGTCCTTTCGTCTCCCATCACGCCTACAGATTTTACAGGAAGAAGAACCACGAAAGCCTGAGACACTTTCTCATACAGATCATTTTTATATAATTCTTCGATGAAAATATCATCTGCTTCCTGCAGGATTCTCACTTTTTCCGCATCAACTTCACCTAAAATCCTGATGCATAATCCTGGACCTGGAAACGGATGTCTGTAAACCAAATGATGCGGGATGCCAAGTTCCTCGCCAACTTTTCTCACTTCATCCTTGAATAATTCTCTAAGTGGTTCCAACAGTTCGAATTCCATTTTCTCCGGCAGTCCGCCCACGTTATGATGAGATTTGATGACAGCCGATGGTCCGTTAACTGACTGAGATTCTATAACGTCCGGATAGATTGTTCCCTGAGCCAGGAATTTTGCACCTTCTATCTGATGAGATTCTTCGTCGAAAACATGAACGAACTCATTACCGATGATTTTCCTTTTCTGTTCCGGATCGCCGATTCCTGCAAGCTTTGATAAAAATCTTTCGGAAGCATCAATCAATTTGATATTGAGATTAAAATGCTCTCCGTAGTTTTCCATTACTTTCTTGGCTTCGTCTTTTCTAAGAAGTCCTGTATCCACAAAAATACACGTCAGCTGATCACCGATAGCTTTATGGATCAAAACTGCTGCAACAGAAGAATCTACTCCACCGGAAAGACCAAGAATCACTTTTTGATGACCTACTTTTTCACGGATTTCTGTTACAGTTTTTTCTATATAATTGGTAAGTTTCCAGTTTTTATCTGCTTTACAGATTCCGAAAACGAAATTCTCCAGCATCTTTCCGCCTTCTTCCGAGTGCGAGACTTCGGGATGAAACTGTACACAGTAGATTTTTTTATCAGGATTTGAAATGGAAGCGATCACTCCGGATTTTGCATTGAGCTCGAAACCCTTTGGCAATTCCGCAACCTCATCAAAATGACTCATCCAAACGACTGAATTGTTATAAACCCCTTTCAGCAATTCGTTTTCTTTGGTGATTTCCAGGTGTGCTTTTCCGTATTCGCCCTTTTCACCTTTTGCTACTTTTCCTCCCAGGAGATGCGCTGTTAATTGCATTCCGTAGCATATTCCTAAGACTGGAATTCCCTGCTCGTACAGTTCTTTTTCTACAAGGTGTGCGTTTTCTGCATTCACAGAACTTGGCCCGCCAGAAAGGATGATTCCTTTTGGTTTTTTCTCCAGAATTTCTGCCAATGGTGTGTTGAATGGTACTATTTCCGAATAGACTTCCATTTCACGGATTCTTCTTCCGATGAGTTGGTTATACTGTGAACCGAAGTCTAAAATGATAATTCCGTTTTGCATTTCTATAAATGATAAATGATGTTGATAAATGATTTTTTTTTCGAAAAAGTTAGTTTTCTGTTTTGTAATGATTAAACATCGAACTCCTATGAAGTTCGATTGTAATGTATTTGCTACTTTCTAAAAACATATTGCTCCAACGCAGCTTTTTTACCAAAGAGATTTCAAAATCAATAAATTTCTATTACAATAAAATATCTATTAACTGACAAAACTCCTGTTAATACTGAAAACCCTAGCCCCGATGGAAGCGACAAATGAAAGATACAGCGGACAGCGGGATCCAGCTCCTTAAAAAACAAAGAGACATTGGTCGCCCAACATCTCTTCTATTTTTAGAATTTTGCAATATCTTCCCGGTAAAATCCGTAGTCGAAATCTACAGGAACCGCGTCTTCGTATACTTTTTTACGTGCTTCCTCAAAAGTGTCTCCAAGTGCTACTAGGTTCAGAACCCGTCCGCCTGTCGATACAATTCTGTTTCCTCTGTAATCTGCACCAGCGTAAAGCAACTTGCTGTTTTTCACTTTTTCTGCGCCGGTTATTTCGTAACCTGTTTCGTGGTTTTTCGGATAGCCGCCGGAGCATACTACAAGACAAACGGCTTTTTTATCTTTGAACCTAAGTTCCAGTTCTCTTCCGTGCAGGCAATCTTCTATTACATCTACAAGATTGTTTTCCAACAGTGGCAAAAGAACCTGGGTTTCCGGATCTCCAAGTCTCATATTATATTCCAGAAGGTAGGTTCCGTTTTTAGTAACCATTAATCCAAAGAAAATAAATCCTTTGAAGCTTAGACCTTCTTTTTTGAGACCATCCACAGTCGGGTTCATAATATTCTGAACAAAATCCTGGAAATGTTCATCCGTAAATTCCGGACTTGGCGCAGCAGAGCCCATTCCTCCTGTGTTTGGACCTGTATCTCCGTTTCCTGCTTTTTTATAATCTTTTACCGGAACGCAAGGATATAATTTTTCTCCGTTGGAAAAAGCAATAATGGATGCTTCAAAGCCTTGTAAATATTCTTCGATAACAATCTGTATTCCTGCATCGCCGAAGATTCTTTTGATCATAAAATCGTGAATCGTTCCTTCTGCTTCTTCCAGATCATCTGCAATCACAACACCTTTTCCTCCTGCAAGGCCACTTGCCTTGATCACCACTGGAAATTTCTGATTCTGAAGGTATTCTTTTGCTTCTACATAAGAATCGAAAACCATAGCATCAGCTGTTTTGATGCCATAGTTTTGCATAAACTTTTTGGAGAATGACTTACTTCCTTCTAAAGAAGCTGCCTTTCTTGTAGGTCCGAAAACTTTGAGATCCACTTTTTTGAATTCGTCTACAATTCCTTCCACTAAAGGCGCTTCCGGACCAACGATTGTCAAATCTACTTTATTTTTGATTGCAAAATCTCTTAATGCAATAATATCGGTTTCATGAATGTTTTCTCCTAGTTTTTCGGTAGTGGCGTTGCCGGGAGCAAAAAACATTTTTGTAATTCTGCTGTCCTCACTCAGCTTAAGAGCCAGAGCCGAAGCACGTCCACCGTTTCCTACAATAAGTAATCTCATTATGTTTTCAGTTTAACTTTTTAAAATGCCAAATTTAAGATTTTTTAAGGACAAATGTTGTACCGATTTTCAGGTATTTTACTTAAAAATATCTTAAAAATCTAACTACAAAAAATTATAAAACAGAAATAATGATTATTCTGGCAATTCCATAGGGACTTCCATCAGTAGTATTTCTGCATCATCTTCCGCTTCCAATACAAAACTTTCAGTGTCCCAAATTCCGAAACCATCTCTCTCACCAAGGAACTGATCGCCAATTTTTGCTTTTCCTCTGATAACAAAAACATAAACGCCATTTCCATCCTTATGAATTTTGTATTCTTTTGAAATACCTTTATCAAATCTTGCCAGATTAAACCAGGCATCCTGATGAATCCAAACACCGGCATCATCCGCATTAGGTGACAAAATCTGCTGAAAGTCATTCTTGACAGATTGTTCCTCTATGTTGATTTGGTCGTATCTTGGTGTGACGTCGGTTTTATTAGGAATCACCCAGATCTGTAAAAATTTCACAGGCTGCTCGGTTGCATTTTCCTCGCTGTGCATAATTCCGGTTCCTGCGGACATTACCTGGATATCGCCTTTTTTGATGATTCCAGAGTTACCCATATTGTCGCCATGGCGCAAATCACCTTCCAAAGGAATCGAGATGATTTCCATATCGCGGTGAGGATGTCTCCCGAAGCCCATTCCGCCTTCTACGAAATCGTCATTCAAAACCCTAAGAACACCGAAGTGGATTCTTTCCGGATTGTGATAATTAGCAAAGCTGAATGTATGATGGCTTTTTAACCAACCGTGGTTGGCATAGCCTCTGCTATCTGATTTATGATATACTGTTTTCATAATTGATAAATGATAATTGATTTTTTATTGACACAAATTTCCAATTTTGAAAACTGCTGTACATTGACGTAGGATAAGAACGAAAAAATCCACCGATTGGTGGACTAATTTAAGAGACTTCTACAAGCTCAGCCTGACAGTTTATTAAAAATGAACTTGCTGAATTTCTTCTTCTATTTCTTTTGGTGTTTCGTCTTCTGATTTAATAAATACTATAGTAATAATCGCACCCAAAAGCATACAAACACCGCCAACTGCAACATAATCAATTGCATAATCTCCAAAAATTTTATTCACTATCATTCCTCCAAAGAAACCATTAATAATTTGTGGAACGACAATAAAGAAATTAAAAATCCCCATATAAACTCCCATTTTTCTTGAAGGAATCGAATCAATTAACATCGCATAAGGCATTGCTAAAATACTTGCCCAGGCAAAACCTAATCCTAACATAGAAAATTTCAAGTAAGAAACGTCCTTAATAAAAAACATCGAAATTAATCCTAAACCGCCACAAAGAAGTGCTAATGCGTGTGTCTGTTTTTTTCCTATTTGTTTTGCAATTGGTGTTAATAGAAAAGCAAACGGAATTGCCCATAAATTGTAGTAACCAAATAATTCACTTGTTAAATCTGCTGCTTGATTAAATCTTAATGAACTTCCATCTGTAGGAGATAAGCCAAAATGATGTGTTGCAATTGCACTTGTTGTGAAAACCCACATTGTAAACAAAGCAAACCAAGAGAAAAACTGAACAATGCCCAATTTTTTCATCTGAGTCGGAATGTTTGCAAAATCCTTGAAAATATCCGAGAATTTTGAATGTTCTTCAACGATTTCTTTTCCATCTACAAAGGAAGCAAACTCCTCAGGAGAATATTCTTTTGTTGTTAAAATCGTATAAAGAATAGTTAATAACAAAAAGCCTGCGCCAACATAAAATGAATAAATTACATTATCAGCAACATATCCTTCCGGAGCAACATTTGAAATACCTATTTCGGTAAGCCACTTGGGAAGATTTGAACCAACGACAGCTCCAATTCCAATTAAAATTGTTTGGACAGAAAAACCTAGAGTCCCCTGATGTTTTGGTAGCATATCACCAACTAAAGCACGAAAAGGTTCCATCGCAATATTAATAGACGTATCCATCATTGCCAGGAAAATCACAGCAAGTAATAGTACATTTGCAGTCATCATAGATGTTACGGAAGCTGCATTTGGAAGCAAGACCAATCCAATGGCACACAACACTGCCCCAATCAGAAAATATGGTTTTCTGCGGCCAAGCGGACTCCAAGTATTGTCTCCCATATGTCCGATAATTGGCTGAACAATTAATCCTGTAACAGGCGCAACCAACCAGAAAAGGGAAAGATGATGTACGTCAGCTCCTAAGTTTTGTAAAATCCTGCTGGCATTTCCGTTTTGTAAACCAAACGCCATCTGAATCCCTAAGAAACCCATACTCATATTGATGATCTGAGCCATAGAGAGATTCGGTTTTATTTTTTTTGTCATAAATATTATAATTGATAAATGATAGTTGATAAATGATTTATTCCTTAACTCTGAATTTTTGAATCATTGCATCCTCGATCGGTGTTTTGATTTTAGTGATCTCATCAATTACTTCATTGGGAACTGTAACTGATAGAACGTATTGTTTCACTTTCCATTTTCCATTAATTTTCTCGAGAACACCGGAACCTCGGCAGATTTTCATCTGTGTGTCCAGAATCTCATCAAACCAGGCATAACCGCCATCTTTGCTGAAGTAGATATTTCGTTTTAGTGATTTGAAATTCCAAGCTTTGCCCTTATCAAAAAAAGGTTTTGCCCATTCCATAAATTCTTTTTTGTTCCAGACTTCTGTAGCATCTGTACCGATAAAAGTTGATTTTTCTGCGAAGCATTCGAAATATTTATCAAAATCTGCGTTAGCTGCAAATGTGTTGAAATCATCCAATAATTTATTGATATTCTTTTTCTGAACATTCTCATAAAAGCCTTTTTTCTGAGCAGAAACAGAAATCGAAAATATTAAAAAACATAATATTAAAATGGAAATTATTCTTTTCATTACAATCTTATTTAAGTTCCAGAATCAATGAAGATTTTGCAGGAACAGACAGATTAGACTTCAAATCAAAATCTTTATCAGAAATGATATCTTTTCCTTTTGTGAAATTCTTCAGACCTTCGGCAAAACGTTTTAGATCCAGGTTTTGATTATTTCTGTTATTATTGATAACAACCATCACCCTTTTGTTATCTGTATATCTGAAATAAACATAAACATTATCATTCGGGATGTAATCCAAAGTTTTTCCTGTGTGAACCGCTTCGTTTGTTTTTCTCCAATTCAGCAGTTTCCTTGTAAAATCGAAATAGTCGTTCTGGGTTGATGTTCTTCCTGATTTTATAAAGGCATTATTCTTATCGCCAGCCCAGCCTCCAGGGAAATCTTTCCGGATTTCGCCGTCGCCACCATTGTTTTTATCGCCAGCCATTCCGATTTCTGAACCGTAATACAATTGCGGAATTCCACGAACGGTAAGAATTAAACTCATCGCTAATTTGTAATCTTCAACTTTTGGGAAAATCTGATTGAATCTGTTCGTATCGTGATTCTCAGCAAACACCAAAAGATTGTTGATATTAGGATAAAGAAAATCATTCGCAAAATTGTCATAAACTCTTTGCATCCCAGAATCCCAGCCTGCATCTTCCCGGAAGACCTGACCAATAGCGTCGTGCAGAGTAAAATCCATCACAGAAGGCAAATAGGAATTATAACCCTCAATTGCTGCTATTTTAGAATCCTTTTGCCAATAAGACATCTGCGCCTGATCGTGCATCCAGACTTCACCTACAATATTGAATTTCGGATATTCATCCGTGATTCTTTTCGTCCAATCTGCGATTCCTTTTTTGTCATTGTAAGAATAAGTATCTACACGGAAACCGTCCAGACCAGCATATTCTATCCACCAGATGGCATTTTGCGCCATATAAGTCACAACCATCGGATTGCTCTGGTTCATATCCGGCATCGTAGTATCAAACCAGCCATCCATACAAGCTGCTTCATCTACTTTTGCTGCATTGGTATCGAACTGTGTTGTCATCCTGTAGTTACTTCTCTGGAAACCATTCTCGCCATTATTCCAATAATGAATCCAGTCTTTAGAAGGCAGATCTTTGATAATCCAGCTTTTTGAACCCCAATGATTGGTCACATAATCCATCACGAGTTTCATTTTTCTTTTATGAAGCTCATTCGCAAGATTTTTGTAATCTTCGTTTGTTCCGTAACGCGGATCGATTTTGTAATAATCACTTTGCGCGTAGCCGTGATAGGAAAAAGCCGGTTCATTATCTTCCAATAATGGTGTATTCCAAACTGTTGTGACGCCTAAATCCTGAAGATAGTCCAGGTTTTTCACAATCCCGGCAATATCGCCACCGTGACGTCCTCCGGATTTGGTTCTGTCAGATTTTTCTGCAGTATCCACAGTATTATCATTATTTGGATTTCCATTAGCAAAACGGTCCGGCATAATCAGATACATTACATCTGATGATGAGTAAGAATCTCTATTAGCTGAATTCTGTTGTCTTTGTCTAAACTCGTAATCAATAGTTTTAACGGTTTTGTTTCCGTTTTTAAAATTGAGCTTTGTTTTTCCGGGCTGAACACCGTTTGTATCGATTGTTACGAAAAGATAATTCGGATTTTCAACTTTTTTGACTTCTTTGATTTTGATTCCGCCAGAGAATTCGGGTTGAAGATTTTGGATATCTTTTCCGTAAACTAACAATTGGAGCTCAGGATTTTTCATTCCGCTCCACCAGAATGCAGGCTCAACTTTCTGAACCTGGGAAAAAATAGCAGTGCTCGCAAAAAACGAGGCTATGTAAAAAATTTTTCTAATCATGATTTTTAAGGTGCTATAAAGAATTATATCATTTTTTTAATTCATTAAATACTGCATTGTAATGTGTGAATTTAGATGTATCGAATTCCACTCTTCTGTTTGGCTGATTCTGCAATTCATATTCTCCATTAACTGTAAATTTAACTTCAGTAAACTTGTATCCTGTATTATAAGTTACTTTCAGCTGGTATAAACTATCTTTTTTAACAGTTTCCAGTGACGTATCATAATCCCAACTCAAAGGTTTGTCATTTCCCCGGATTCCAACTGTTCTGATATCTTTTATATTATTTATTCTCAAAGTATAAATGACAGTCTGCTGATAACTTTTCTGTACACAGCCAAGAAAAAGAAGACCAGACATTATTAAAAATAGTATTTTTTTCATGCTTTATTTTTTGAAATTAAATAATCTAAACCAAATCTTCCTGATCCTAAAACAATGTAAAACAAACTTACCCACATTATTCCCATCGCAGGAAGCATATTCCAGGTTCCCTGATTAAACTGCTGAAAAAATACCGCAACAAACATTGTGATGAAAATCAGTACAGAAAAAGGTCTTGTAAAAAGTCCTAGCAATAGAAAAATACCACCCACAGCCTCACTAAACGCACCCATCCAAGCAAAAAAAGCTGGAAATGCAGCGAAAATTCCGCCGTACTGGGCAACATCATTCGGAAACCAAAAAGAAACTTCGAACAGACCCAGATTATTATCCGGAGGTGACCAGGGCAGACCAAATTTTGCAGATCCAAAATCACTTGTCAAAAGATATCCGTACACAATTCTCGGGATTGCAAAAAGAACATCCTGCCACCAAAATGGCATCTTTAGAGGAATTATAACTTTTTTCATCATAAGAAAATTTGTTAAAAAGCCTCACAGTTTAAAACCATGAGGCATTGTTAAATTAGATAGTGTTATTTTTTTGAATCTACTGGTTTCACAGAAATTGCATAACCACCACTTCTAACCAAGTGAATTGGAAGTTTGGTCTTGCTATCTACTGTTTTCTTATAGATTTGGTAGCTTTGCGGATTGTTGATATAATCGGCGTCTTTTCCATCGGCATAGATGGTTGCTTCGTATTTTCTGCCTTTATCTAAGAATGAAAAATCTACCGTAAAATCTCTTGCGTTTTCATCGGTAATACCACCTACAAACCAATTGTCCGTACCTTTTGCTTTTCTTGCGGTGTGAATGTAATCTCCTGGTTCAGCCGAAAGAATTTTGGTATCATCCCAATCTGCTGCTACATCTTTGATGAACTGAAAAGCATCCATATGTCTGGCGTAATTTTCTGGTAAATCTGCTGCCATTTGTAATGGCTGATACATTACAACATAAAGACCTAATTGCTTAGCCAAAGTAGTTTTAACATAACGTTTATCACCTGGGAAATAGTAATCTAACTTGGTTTGGAAAATTCCTGGGGTGTAATCCATTGGTCCGCCCATCCATCTTGTGAAAGGTAAAATGGTCTGATGATCTGGATTATTACCACCGAATGCTTCGAACTCGGTTCCACGTGCTGCTTCAGCAGCAATCCAGTTAGGATACGTTCTGCTTTCACCAGTTGGTCTTACTGACTCATGAGAATTAACCATAATTTTGTATTCATTCGCTTTTTCGATAATCCTATGGTAATGATTGATCGTCCACTGTGAATAGTGATGTTCTCCTCTTGGAATAATATTTCCTACATAACCAGTTTTGGTAGCATCATAGCCATATTTGTTCATTAATTGGAACGCTTTATCTGCCCATCTTTCGTAATTGGTAGCAGAACCAGAAGTTTCGTGGTGCATAATCAATTTTATGCCTTTTGAATGTGCGTAATCATTCAGCATTTTAATATCAAAATCCGGATATGGCGTAATGAAATCAAAGACAAATTCTTTAGAATGCCCGAACCAATCTTCCCAACCTGTGTTCCAACCTTCAATCAATAATCCTTGGAAACCATTTGCTGAAGCAAAATCAATATATTCTTTTACTTTGGTATTATTAGCAGCGTGATTTCCGTTGGGTGTTAATTTAGAAAAATCTGTTTTCCCGATGTGAACATTATTGGCAGTAGAATATGCCCATTGAGATTTTCCGATAATCATTTCCCACCAAACGCCCATATATTTTGTAGGGTGAATGTAAGATGTATCGGTGTATTTTGTAGGTTCATTAAGGTTGAAAAGCATTTTAGAATCCAAAACTACTTCGGCTTTTGGCGAAACAATAATGGTTCTCCAAGGTGTAGTAGCAGGTGTTTGCATATAACCTTTAGCACCTTGTGCGTCTGGTGTAAGATGTGTTTTGAATTTATAGTTGGCAGCATCTAATTCTAAATTGGCTGCTGGATAATTAAGAACAGCAGCTTCGCCAAGGTTGATGTAAAGCGGACTTGCACCTTCTTTTTTCATCATCAATGGAATCTGAACGCCATTTTTCACCAAATTCTGAGAAGCATTTCCGTCAAAAGAAGTAGGCCATTTTGCAGGAATTTCGGATAATTTAGTGGTTTGAGTTTGGTATTCTTCGGTATCATAATCCCCAGCTAACCACCACGCCTTCATATCCCAAGGTAAATCAATTTCTGAGTCTTCTTCCTTGATAATGAAATAATTGAGATTTTTTTGTTGAGGAAATTCGTATCTAAAACCTAATCCGTCATTAAATAATCTGAACTTGATGATGATGTGTCTGTCGTTTTCTGGCTGATTAAGCGTAACAGCCAATTCATTATAATTGTTGATATAATTTTTCTTCTCGCCAAGAACTGGTTGCCAAGTTTCATTTTTAGAATCGAATTTTTCGGCTGTTTTTACGAAACCTGCATTAAGGTTTTTACCCTGATTATTTTTGTTTTCAATTTCAGAAGCAAACTGAATATCGCCATCCTTTAGTAATCTCAATCCTAATTTAGAATCTTCTACCACCAGACTACCCTCATATTTAAGATTATAGAAAGGAACGCCCGATTTCAGTTGGAAATTCATCTCGAATTTTCCGTCTGGCGATTTTAGAGTTTGAGCACTAATTCCGGTAAACATCAAAGAGAACAAAGCTGCTCCAATGGTGATTTTTTTCATTTTTCCTAAGGTTTATATATTTGTTACAATATAAAAAAAGTGCTGCGAAACCGCAACACTTTTATTCGTTTTTATTATAATTTTTAAAAAGGAATTAATTGATAAGTTCCTCTCTTCAAATCCACTCTAATTGTGTAAAAATTAGTTGCAGAAGTACTATTGCTAACAACGATATTATTGTTGTCTCCATTAGGACCAAGATAGCCTGTGTTTCCTGCAGAGCGAATATTACCCCATTCTTTACCACTCCAATCCTGTTGTGCTAAAAATTTAAATTCAGATCCAACAGGAAGTTCTTTTACGATTTCAAATACACCATTTCCAACTGGGTTGAACTGTTCTGCACTTGCGGCCTGCCATCCATTAGTAGTTCCTACAAGATATAGATTAGGAATATCCCAAACGCCAGCACTAGGTTCAACAGTAAGCGATTTTACTCCAAAATCTGCATTGATTTTTACATGATAAATTCCTGCTGTTCCAGTAAATTTCATATTTTCATCACCTCCTCCTTTAGTAATATTAGATGATACTGTTTTAAAATATTTATAACTATCTCTTATACCAGCTACATCCATACTATAATTAATCGGATTCCAATCTGATTGCCCTAAGAACCTGAACTCATCTGGTTGCAAGTAAGTGTAAATCTCTGAGACATTATCTTTTTTTAATAATTTAGGCGCTGCAGAAGGAGACCATCCAGCAGCAGTAGCTCCACCAACCAGATAAAAATCTGGATAATCTACTTGGTAAGGCTTCATCTTAGCTGTTACAATTGCAGATGTTAATGAAATTGCCGGCGTAGAAAATTCAGATTTTGCAGTAACTCTAAAATCGAATTCACCTTCCTCATTTACAACTCCTCCAGCGTTGAGAGCTGCAGTATTTAGATCTTTGTTTGAAATTGCTAAAGACCTTGTCACATTATTAGGGTTTGGATTTGGTATTGTTACTTCACCTAAAGAAACATAAGAAGTCGACCCTTTTTTTGCCATCTGTACAAGATATTTGATAGCAACCCCATACTTGGAATAATCATTCCATGTGATAGTTGTAGCTATTGCGGATTGATCTGTAGAATTAAGTACAATTGTACTTCCATTTGTTGGAGCGGTTATTACAGGACCAGAAATAGGATAAGCTGTAACTCCAAAACTGATTACGTTTGAAACTTCTGACCCTTTTTCAATTCTTATATAGAGTTTTTGAGAAACAAAAGGGGAAAATCCTAACTCCAATAGTTTTGCATTTAAGCTTCCTACTGTAGTTGTCAGCCTATTTTCTGTAGAAGTACCTAATTGAGTTTTTGTTGAGAAATCTTCTTTGGAGGATAAAATAACTGAATACTCTCCACTTCCGACCGATTCCCATACCAAAGTAAAAGGATTACCTTTCATAGTCTCATATAATACATTATTTACTCCTAAAGATGTATCATATAGTTTAAAACTGGCTTCAGGTGTCGTCCAATCCCTATCAGCATCATTATTACATGCAACAAGAAGAATTGAGACGAAAAACGAAGCAACTATTAATTTGAATATATTTTTCATAATATTTTTTAAAATTAAAGATTACTTTACTGGGATTACAGTATAATTTCCAGTTGCGTCATTGAAGTATACATTATAATTCCATTCAGACTTCAAAGGAATATTGTCACCCCCTTGTGTTGCAACACCAAAATATTCACTGTTATTGCCCCAATTAACATCCCAACTTTTATTAGCTCTGAATTTAAATTCTCCTGAATTCAATTTCACATTATAAAGTGTCCATAAATGGGGATCAAAAGTCGATTTGGTTAATTCAGTATCAGTATCAAAATTCCCATTTACTGTACCAATAATTGAAATTTTGTCATATGTTTTAATTGGAGTTGTGATAGGCTCGAGTGTATAAGTTAAAGCTGTAGTATCAACAGTAAATTTATAATAACCATCAGTAGGAACTGTAATATTACCAGATCCACCCCCAGTATCCAATGTACCCGCTGAAGAGCCTTGCCCAAATTGAGCATCCCAAGAGCCTTTCACTTTTATAACTTTAAATCCATCTGCCTTAAAAAAGCCTGTAAACGTATAAACATTTGATTTAGAAGTTTTTAACAACGGAAGAAGATTCATATTCGTTGCTGAATTATCCCAACCACCAGCAGTTGCAGCTCCAATAAGATAAAGATCTGTATAATTATATGTTGGACTTGCTAGGTATGGTGTTAAAGTCAAACTTGAAATGTCAGATTGCTGTGGTAAATTATTTAATCCTGTTGACGATGAAATTCTGAAGTACATTTTCTGAGCTTGATAAGGTAATAGTCCTATTTTTTTCGCAGCTTCATTTAATTGTACTGTATTAAAGGAAAGATAATTCTGAGGGGAATTTGAAACTCCTAGAGGTATGAAATTTTTGAACATCTGATCCGAACTTATCTCTAGCTGATAGTTCATTTGAACTGGTATGTTAAATGAAGCTGGCTTCCAACTAATTGTCAGAACTTGATTTTCTGGAAAATTAGAATCTAATATTAAATTTTGAGCAGACAAGTCCATTACTATTGGAGCTGTTTGACTATCTATTGTAATAATTTCACGATCCTCACATGAAATAAGTCCTAAGATCAAAGAAACTATTAGGAAAAATTTATTTTGTAATGTTTTTTGTATCATTTTCTTAATCTTTATTAGTTAGTATCCTGGATTTTGCTTCAAATTAGGATTTGCCTGAAGGGCTGTAGAAGGAATTGGAAAAAGATTATATGTAGAAGGGATAGATGTTCCTGCTGCAATTCCTCCTTTCCAAGGCCAAATATAACTTCCTCCTGTAAATTTACCGAATCTAATTAAATCCGACCTTCTATGTCCTTCAAGATTCAATTCTCTACCTCTTTCATTTAATATAAAGTCTAATGTTAGTTGATTTGATGAAATTACTGAAGCTCCAGATCTTGCTCGAACTTTGTTAACATATTCCAGAGCATCACCAGCTACAGGAGAGCCTCCCCTCAAAACACACTCGGCGTACATTAGATAAGCATCGGCTAATCTGAACATAGGGAAATCTGTGGGCGAGAAGGATACATTAATTCCAGATCCATCAGTAGCTTTGTTGCTATATTTTATACTTGGATATCCATCTGTCCATTCTTTGTAATCATTCATTTCCCAATTGTGACCAGTAGTCCAAAAGTCTTTAGCACGAACATCTGTAGAAGCTTGTAATGCAGCAGCATTAGTCGCAAACAAACCATACCAAGCTTTTGTAGCTCTATGCCCAGTCCACCCTTCAGCTGCTGAGTAGTCAGACAAAACCATTGTAGCGGTACTTAAACTACCATTTATAATATATGTTGTATTACCATAGCTCTGGCTTACATTGGAATCAGCAATCAGAGGAAATATGATTTCTTTTGAAGTATTATTATCTGCACGGAAATTTTTATGAAAATTAGTTTCTAGCTGATATCCTGCTCCAAATATTTTATTCAGATATACTGCACAATCAGTATATCTTGCGCTTCCTGTATAAACTTCAGCGTTGAGATATAGCTTAGCCAGGAGCATTCTTGCAACCGATTTATTAGCCCTTCCATACCCATTAGTGTCTGGCAATTTGCTCTCAATATCTAATAGTTCTGATTCTACATAGTTGAAAAGTTCTTTCCTAGAAGATTCTGGTAATGGTGTAGTTGTACCGTAATTTTCTGTGGTAACTAGTGCTCCTTTTCCAAAAAAATCGATTTGATAATAATAAGCTAAGGCTCTTAAAAATCTCAATTCACTTGTAACTTGTTCCTTATTTGCAACATTGACATTGTCGGAATTAACAATTTTAATCAGATTGGTAGTCTGTGGAATAATGTAATAAATTCTATCATAAACATATTTAAAGAATTTATTTGCATCGGTCCAGCCAGAAGATGTAGTAAGTGGATCAAGTCCGCCATCACCCCATCTATTTTTCATATCATCTGCAGTAAAGTCATTCAGATTAATCAGTCCTCTGATAAAAGGAGATTCACCGGCATTTGCACCATCAATATCAGAATCACCGGGACCTTTAGTACTCGAAAGTGCAAAGTTTGAATACATCTTTGATAAAAGACCTTCAATAGCATTTGGATCTTTAATCAACAAATTTTCTAATGTTATTTCATATTTAGGATCTGTTTCTAAATCATTCAAACAAGAAACAGATAGCAAAGATATGCTGGTTATTATAGCTAATTTTATTATATTTTTTTTCATTTTCTTAAAAATTTAGATTTAATCCAAATGTATAAATTCTCGGTCTAGGATAAATA
>JAEXJU010000082.1 GCA_023448955.1 Bacteroidota bacterium | reverse complement strand
CCAACAATGTGGGCAGGAACTCTCCTGGCAGCAGCCACCATTTTATGATTAATAACCAAAACCCGGAAATCGAACCCCGTGATGTATTTCTCAACAATCACTTTTCTGGAATATTTCTGAGCGTGCTCCAACCCAATAACCGCAGTTTCATAATCTTTGACATTGATGGAAGCGCCTTTTCCGTGGTTCCCGTCCAGTGGTTTCAGCACCAGTGGATAACCTATTTTCCTGATCACGCTTTGCAATCCCTCTTCATCTACCACCAGGTCTCCTGACGGAACGGGAATGGCCGCATCTTCCAGCATTTTTTTTGTCAGCTCTTTATTACATGCGATATCTACTGCAATGCTGCTGGTATTCCCGGTAATGGTAGCCTGAAATCTCTGCTGATTGATCCCATAACCAAGCTGTACCAAAGAGTTTTTTCCCAGTCTGATCCAAGGAATCCTCCTGGAAGCTGCTTCATCTACAATACTTCCTGTAGATGGTCCCAGCCTTTCCCTCTCCCTAATTTCCTTAAGACTCTGAATACAAAAATTGAGGTCATAATCCGAACCTTCTATAAGACACTGCGCTATTTTCACAGATTCTTCTGCTGCAAAAACACCTGCTTTTTCTTCAATATAGTTAAAAACAACATTGTACGTTCCGGGTGTTTTGGTTTCCCTGGTTCTTCCAAAACCTACATCCATCCCGGCAAGTGTCTGTATTTCCAAAGCAATGTGCTCTATAACGTGCCCCATCCAGGTTCCCATCTCTACACGCTTGAAAAATCCACCTTCTGTCCCTTCGGAACATCTGTGGGAATAAAGTGATGGAATCAGCTTTTCGATTCTTTCCCGGAAACCATCTATTTTGTTCGTAGGCTGATGCTCTATCTCTTCCAGATTGAGACGCATCTGGATCAGTTTTTTTCTAGTAATGCTCCAGATATTAGGACCTCGTAAAACCTGTATTTTTTCTATTTTCATATATTAAGCTAGTCGTTAATTTTCGTTTAGAACTATTGATATAAGTGTTGCTAATTGGCTTGCAGTCCTTTAAACTGGTCGATTTGACATTCATCATCATAACATTTTTATCAAAGATAAATAGAAAAGCGTGACTATCCATAAAAATCACAAATAAAAATTTTAATCCGGCTTTAATATTTTATTAAAAAATAAAAATAGTTGTTGATTTTCTAATTTATAAAAAGGTATTTCCCATAATAAGACTCTAATAATTAAAAGTTTAAATTCATTGATGTTATTTTTAGATTAAAAACATTGTGCTTATTCTGTTATGATTTATTATTTTTGTTTACTATGAAGTCAAAAGGAAAACTAGTCATCATCGGAGGTGCTGTAAACAAAGGAAGTTTTACAGAAACTGATTTTGACCAAAATGTTGAAAAAAACCTCAACTTTTTTGAAAGAGGAATCCTCAGAAAGATCATTAATGAATCAAAATCAAAGGAAGATTCCATAATAGAAATCATCACAACAGCATCTCAGATTCCTGATATTGTGGGACCCGAATATAAAAAGGCTTTTGAATATCTGGGTGCAAAAAACTGCAATATCCTGGATATCCAAAACCGGGAGCAAGCCAACAGTGATGCCATCGTTGCAAGAGCAAATGCCTCAGATGTGGTGATGTTTACCGGCGGAGACCAGCTTCGCCTGACCTCAATTCTTGGCGGAACACGGTTTCATGATTCTATTTTAACTAAATTCCAGACGGAAGATTTTATATATGCCGGAACATCTGCCGGTGCAGCTGCTGCCTCAGAAAATATGATCTATCAGGGCTCCAGCTCGGAAGCGCTTCTGAAAGGCGAAATCAAAACAACGCAAGGTCTCGGTTTTATAGAAAATGTCATTATAGATACGCATTTTGTTCAAAGAGGAAGAATCGGAAGGCTTTTTCAGGCTGTTGTAAATAATCCAAGAACTTTAGGAATTGGCCTGGGAGAAGATACAGGACTTTTTATTGAAAATGATGTGATGACCGCAATCGGTTCCGGATTGGTTATTATCGTAGACGGATTGCAAATCAAAGACACCAATCTGACCAATGTGGAACTCGGACAACCGATATCCATTAAAAACCTGATTGTAGATGTGCTTTCTATGAATGATACTTTCGATATGAAAACGAGGGAAATGACCATTGTTAATTCCCAGTACAATCCTATTCCGCAGGTGAATTCTGATAAATAAAAAAACATTCCATTTCGACTCCGCTCAACGCGACATCTATAGATATTTTAATTTTGACAGTCTGAGGCTTTCAAAAACTCAATTCTAATTCAATAATCCAATGAAAATAATCATCCATGGCGGATTTTTCTCGGAAAGCAGCCAGAGCAATGAAGTTAAAATTGCCAAACAAAATTCGCTGAAAGAAATTGCCAGAAAATCCTACGAATTCTTAAAGGATAATTCGGCGTTCGATACAGTTGCTTATGCTGTTTCTCTCCTTGAAGATGATGCGCTTTACAATGCCGGCATTGGATCCCAGATCCAGAGTGATGGCGTGATCCGAATGAGTGCTGCAATCATGGACGGCGAAACACAGAAAATGAGTGGGGTCATCAACATAGAAAATGTGAAAAATCCGGTTTTTGTGGCCAAGGAACTGATGAAAGAGGATGATCGTGTGCTTGGCGGAACCGGAGCGAAACAATATGCCAGTCAGCACGGTTTTGTAAACTTTTCAACGGAAATTCCACAACGTAGAAAAGAATACGAAGAAAAGCTAAAAAATGGCGGTAAAGGTACGGTTGGTGCTGTAGCCATTGATAAACTTGGAAAACTGGCTGTCGCCACATCAACAGGGGGAAAAGGTTTTGAAATTCCCGGAAGAATATCGGATTCTGCTACGGTTGCGGGGAATTTTGCCAACAAATTCTGCGCGGTAAGCTGCACCGGTGTTGGCGAAGATATTGTGAGTAATGCGACTGCTACAAAAATTGTTACCCGCGTAACGGACGGCTTAACTCTGGAAAATGCCTTTGACAGAACCTTTGAAGAATTAAAAGAAATTGACGGTTTTGCAGGGGCAATAGGAATTGATGCTGAAGGTAATATCTTTCACCAGGATTCTTATCCGACAATGGTTTTTGCGAGTTTTGACGGTATTGATTTTGAGGTATTTGGGTAAACAATATGAATAAAATTCTTACAATCCTCCTGTTATTTGTTGGGACTTTTTGTTTTTCACAGAATAAAAGCGTTGACGAATTAACAGACGAAATGTGCGTGAGCTTTAACATCAATAAAAATTTAAGTGATTCGTTAAGACTTTTAATTTTAAATGAAAAGTTTATCTTACCTTATTTGAATCAATTTGATGAATCAGAAAAAGAATCTTTATCAAATCAATTGTATTTCAGATTCCAAAAGAACTGTAAAGCATTTGTAGATTATCTGTACCAATTGACCCTCCTAAGAAAGATGATTGGATAAAACTTGACAGTCCTCCGGAAATTAAAATTACAGACAAGGAACTTACATTTCTGAAGCGGACGAAAAAATTTTATTACTATGAATGGGAAGGCGAGAAAACAAAAGTAACTACGACCGACAAATACTGGATTGAGCAATTTTCTGACAAAACTTACTCCAAATTAAAACTAATATGGTTAACAAGTAATAGCTTTCAACTGGAATTTATTGAAAGTAATAATAATGGCCGTAAAAATTTTAGCAAACCTGGAGACAAGTATCTTTATGAAGTTGTTAGCAAAGAAAAAGATTATTTCTGGGTGTTAGCAAAAATACCTGAGCAGCCGCAATTACTAATGTTTAAATTATTCTATAAATAACAGAAAAACCGCTATCTCCCGACAGCGGCTTTATCTTTTATCATTGATAAATTATCATTTATAAATTATCATTTATAATTAGTCCAGCCAACCCATTTCCTTCATCCACTCGTCGTTGTAGATTTTTCCGACGTAGCGTGAGCCGTGATCATGAAGCAGGACAACAATAATATCGTCCTTGGTAAACTGGTCTTTCATCTGAACCAACGATGAGATAGCGCTTCCCGCAGAATAACCACAGAAAATGCCTTCTTCTTTGGCCAGTTTTCTGGCATAGATCGCACCGTCTTTATCGGTTACCTTCTCAAAGTGGTCAATTACGCTCATATCGTAATTTTCAGGAAGGATATCTTCACCAATTCCTTCTGTGATGTACGTGTAAGCGTGGTTCAAATGAATCTCTCCCGTTTCGTGGATTTCTTTCAGAATTGAGCCGTAAGTATCAACACCTATTACTTTGATATCCGGATTTTTTTCTTTGAAAAATCTCCCGCAGCCAGTAATTGTACCACCTGTTCCGGCGCCAACCACGAAATGCGTCAGCTTCCCGTCGGTCTGTTCCCAGATTTCCGGTGCGGTGCTTTCGTAATGTGCCTGCCTGTTGGATAAGTTATCATATTGATTCACATACCAGCCGTTTTCCGTTTCCGTTGCCAGCCTTTTGGATACAGAATAATAAGAACGAGGGTCGGTCGGTTTTACATCCGTTGGACAAACGATCACTTCTGCTC
>JAEXJU010000178.1 GCA_023448955.1 Bacteroidota bacterium | reverse complement strand
ATGAAGAATCATTTATCGAATAGAAATCGTCTAAGAACTTTAAATAACAGAACTCTTGAAACTGTCTATGAAGAAGGGTTTGCTAGAATCATTGCACTTCCAAGTAATGATCCATGGAAAAGCGCCTTAACAAAGGATTATGAAAAAGAAGACATCAATATAATCAACGGAAAAATTTTGAAGTATACTATGAAAATTCAAAATCAGAACGGTTGGTACTATCGTCTTTGGGATCGAAATAAGTTTATCGGTTGGGTAAATGAGAAAAATTTATTAATAATTGATGGATTTCACATTGTTTCAACTGAAAATATATTATTGAAAGCACAAATAATATCAGACTATGCGTTTTCTTCATTAGAGGAACAAAAAACTATTGAAGTAACGACAAAAGAAGTTTTATTAACAGAGAAGTGCATTACAACGCTAGGCATATATTTCAAAACGAATACAGATATTTTTGTGGAAGAGTCTAAGATTAAAGTGATTAAAAGCTTCGGAAAAGTTGATTTATTAGGAAATTTTGTGCTGTATCCTCAACAAGAAAATTTTAATATCGTTACCATGGGGCGGCTATCTCCAGAAAAAAGACAAGCTGAGTTAATTGAAGCCTTTAATCGATTTGTCACTTCCGTTGACAATGCTCGACTTTATATTTTAGGTGATGGACCTTTAAGACAAGAGCTAATTGATCAAATAAAATCTTTAAATATAGCTGACAAAGTTTTTTTAATGGGGCATGAGAAAAATCCTTTTCAGTTACTATCTGAAGCTCAATTTTTTATTCTAACTTCGGAATATGAAGGACAACCTATGGTTTTGCTAGAAGCAATGGCCTTGGGAGTTCCAGTAGGAGCTACAAATATACCGGCTACACAATTTGTATTACAAAATGGTAGATTAGGAATTTTGGCCCAAAGTAATAACGTTGAAGGCATAGAAAATATGCTTATAAAGGCATATAATGAAAAAGTCCAACCAGCTACTTTCAATGCACAAGAATATAATAAAAATGCGATCAAAATGTTTTATAAACAAATTGAGGAGGTATAAGCAATGAGATATCTTGTTACAGGCGGTGCCGGCTTTATAGGCTCAACATTAGTAAATAATTTAGAAAAAAATAACAATGAAATAGTGGTCATTGATAACTTATCGATGGGAAAAAGAGAAAATCTTAATAGCAGTCCTAAAATCACGTTCTTTGAAAAAGATGTAAGAAACCGAGATTTTGTAAATAAATTATTTGCTGAATATCAGTTTGATTATATTTTCCATCTAGCTGCAGTTGCAAGTGTTGCCGATTCGATAGAGAGACCATTTGAAACACACCAAGTTAATATGGAGGCTACACTTGACTTACTGGAATTAGCAAAAGAGACCCAGAAAAATCTAAAAAGGTTTGTTTTTGCTTCTTCTGCGGCTGTTTATGGAGACGATCAAGTCTTACCTAAATCAGAGATTTCGAGAATAAAGCCGTTGTCTCCGTATGCAATTGACAAATACTCGTCGGAACAATATGTATTACTTTATAATACGCTGTATGGGTTACCGACAAGTGCTGTACGATTTTTTAATGTTTATGGTCCAAATCAAAATCCTTCTTCTCCATACTCAGGAGTGTTGTCTATTATAACGAATCATTTCAAAAAAATAAGAAATAATGAAAAAGATGTGTTTACAATTTTTGGAGATGGGAGTCAAACTAGAGACTTTGTCTATGTTGAGGATGTTTTGCAAGCTCTAAAATTGGTATCAGAAAAAGAAGAAGCACTAGGAGAAGTGTTTAATGTAGGGACTGGCGCTCCTAGTTCGATTAACGATGTACTTGGTATATATGAATCCGAAATGAATATCAAGCCTATAATTCAGTTTGAAGAGTCTAGAAAAGGTGATATTAAGGATTCGGTTGCAGATATATCAAAACTTAAGAAAATTGGGTTTTCACCTAATTATAGTTTAGATGAAGGAATAGCTGAGTATTTAAAAGAAGAAATACAATATTGATAAATGTTAAATAGTTGTGGAATGGAGTAAATCTCAATGAAAGTGACAAGGTCCAATAGTTCGAAATCTCTCAATACGGAAAAGATATTCTCCTTTATGCTAGTACTTCTTTCATTTGTTTTAATTTTACTAACTTTGAATTCAAATGTTTTTTCAAATAGGATAGACGCTCATGATTCTTCCATGTTTCTTTATTTCGGAAAAGGAATATCGGAAGGATTGATACCTTATAAAGATATGTTTGATCATAAAGGGATAGTATTATTTTTTATTCAATATATAGCTAATATTGTTGGATTGGGCAATATATTTTTGGGAATATTTTTAGTGGAGGCAGTTTTTTTATTAATTGCTTTAATTTTTCTTTACAAAACAAGTTATCTTGTTTCAAGAAATCATTTGATATGTGGAGTTGTAATATTGATTTCTTCGGGATTATTTTCTGAATTATACGAAGGTGGAAATCTTTCTGAAGAATATGCATTAACTTTTATCTCTATCTCAATGTACTACTTTCTGAAAGAGATAATCGGTGATTCATTAAAAAGTTACCATTACTTTCTTTTAGGTCTAATGGGTGGTTTAGTATTTTTTATACGTCTAAACATGATTTCTCTTTGGGTAGTCTTTTGCATAGGAATAGCCGTAAGAGAAATTATAAAAAAAAGTTTTGTTTCTCTTTTTAGAAAAGCTTTTTACATTTTTCTTGGTGGAATGTCTATTGTTTTGCTCATTATTGTATTCTCTATAATGACAAATTCAGTTGAGGAAATGATTTTTCAAACATTCACATTGAACATGCAGTACTCTTC
>JAEXJU010000372.1 GCA_023448955.1 Bacteroidota bacterium | reverse complement strand
TGTTACCATCCGGAAAATGCGCATCCATAATAAGGATGTCTGTTTTATTTTCTTTCAGTGCTTCAATTGTTTTTGGCAAGGAAGAAGCGTGAAATATTTCGGATTCAAAATCCATTTCTTCTAGAAGAAATACAATGCCTTGACGGATAAGACTATGGTCATCTGCAAGCAAAAAAATCACTTTTTCATTTTCTTCTGTCATTTCTTAAGGTCAAGATTAATATTAAAATTTACAGTAGTTCCTTTTCCCAGTTCGCTGTCGACGTAGATGTTGCCAGAGTATAACTCTACAATTTCTTTGCACAGACTCAATCCCAGGCCAGCACCCAGGTTTTCCACATCTTCCGATAAAACGCCTTGGTAATAGGGCTCAAATATTTTTTCAAGATCCGATTTAGAAATTCCTGCACCAGTATCACTGATTTCTGTTTTTAAGGTAATAACGTTCTCATTAACAGGTTCTGTTTTTATATTTACAGTGATTGTCCCATTTTCTGTAAACTTATTGGCGTTACCTAAAATATTCATGTAAACCTGATGAATCTTTGCATTATCCGAATAAACTTCGATATTGGGACTAATTGATTCATTAACAATAAACCGGTTGTTCCGAGTCTCTATAAATGGTTCCACCGATGTCATAATGGAATTGATTTCGCTTTTCAGGTTAAATTCCGAAGGCGTCAGTTTATTTTCCTTATGCTGATTTTTTGTGTATTCCAGAATTTGGTTAGCCTGTATCAATATGGAATTATTGGTAAAGCTAATTGATTTTAAATATTCTTTGATACTTTCGTCATTAGTTTTTTTATTGATCCGGTTGATAAATAATCCGATAATTTTGAGTGGAGATCTCATCTCGTGGCTTAACATTCCCAATATTCTGTTTTTGAAGTTGAGATTTTCCTTGATCTGGATATTCGCCTCTTTCAGGCGTCTTTCATATATAAATGCAATTCTTGTTAGCAACATAATGAGTATCGAAACAATAAACATCAGAATCATAGCACCTAAAACAAGATAATTTCTGGTCTCGTTATTTTTAGAAGCCTGTTTATCGTATTCCTTTTGCAAATCTGCTTTAGAATCCTTTATGGCAACGTCGTAGATATTCATCAGATCATTGCTGTAAATCAATAATTCATTGAATACTTTATAAAACTTCTCACCGTGGTTTTTATTCTTAGTAATGTTAATATGTATTTTTTTAACCTCTCTTGAATAATGATTATTAATGGTCTTCACGATACTGTCCATATCAGATTTTATTCTTTGTCCCGTTGTAAGTCCGGAATTTTTAACAGTAATAATCGTACTTTCTTTCTGCACATCTACTTTGCCCGCAATCGCGTCACCCAAACGTCCAAACAAGCCTTTCTTTTTTACAGTGTCTGAGACTGTTTTGGTCTGGATGTCAAACTTTTCAAAATTATAGTTGTTGAAATCATATTTATTGAATTTCGGAAGATCTTCGCTGACTTTGAAGCTGGATTTTGTCGAGAATTGGTAGCTGGAATCAGCAAGCATTTTCAGCTTTCGAAATTCGGAGGAATCTTTTTTCTGTGGTAATATCACACTTTCCAGTCTGGGATTGTTATAGCTGTTGATGCTGTCAATGTTTTTGGTCAGTTTATTGACAGATTCAAAATACGCATTCAGATATTTCTTATCATTAGTGATGAGATATTTCTGAAAATAATCCTGAGATGTAACAAGTTCTTTCTTGGAATCCTCGGTAAGATTTTCCAACGTGTTGATTTCATTGAGTTGTTTTTGCAGAAAAGCTAGATTTTCTTTGCTTCTGAATTCGTTGTAAAAATATCCAGCTAGAATAATCTGGATAAAAAGAATGCAGACAATCAAGGAATAATGAATAACTTTTCGGTATCTGAACCTGAAAAAATTATTATCGTTTTCTTTAAAACTCATTTGTGATTTATTTAGTTTTTTTAAAGATAAAAAAAAATCCTGTAAAAATAACATTTACAGGATTAATATTTCATAAAAATAATGAATTATAATGTTTTGAATTGCTCAAGCATCCTGATGTCATTTTCAAAAAACATTCTGATGTCGCTCATTTGATAAAGAAGCATCACAATTCTTTCAATTCCCATCCCGAATGCATAGCCAGAAAACTTGTCCGGATCTATGTTTACGTTCTTTAAAACGGCAGGATCTACCATTCCGCAGCCCATGATTTCCAGCCAGCCGGTTCCTTTTGTGATTCTGTAATCTGTTTCGGAGTTAAGACCCCAGTAAACATCCACTTCAGCACTTGGCTCTGTAAATGGGAAGTAAGATGGTCTCATTCTGATTTTTGATTTCCCGAATAATTCTGTTGTAAAAAACTGAATGGTCTGTTTTAGATCTGCAAAACTCACATTTTCATCAATATAAAGCCCTTCGATCTGATGAAAAATACAATGCGAACGCGAAGAGACAGCCTCATTTCTGAAAACTCTTCCTGGTGCTAGGATTCTCATCGGCGGCTCATTATTTTCCATGTAACGTATCTGTACGGAAGATGTATGTGTTCTAAGAAGAACATCAGGATTTTGCTCTATGAAAAATGTATCCTGCATATCTCTTGCAGGGTGATATTCCGGGAGATTTAGAGCCGTAAAGTTGTGCCAGTCGTCTTCAATTTCGGGACCGTCTGCAACGGCAAACCCAATGGATTTGAAGATATCAATGATTTTATTTTTTACAAGATTGATAGGGTGGCGTGAGCCCAGCTCCAAAGGAAAAGCAGGTCTCGTAAGATCTTCTTTTTCAAGAATAAGAGAACTTTCCGAAGATGTTTTAAGCTCTTCGAGTTTTCCGTTTACCGCTTGTTTCAGAGTGTTGATTTTTTGGCCGGCATCCTTTTTCTGCTCATTCGGAACTTGTTTCAAAAATTCATAAAAATCATTCAAAACACCTTTTTTTCCGTTGAAGCGGATTCGGAATTGTTCTATTTCGTCCTTTGCAGAAGATTGGAAATTTTGTACTTCTACCAACAGCTCATCAATTTTCTCTAGCATTAGTTTATATAAAAAATAGATTGCAAAAGTACGATTTTTAAACCAAATCCGATAGTTATCTCAATTTTAAAAAATTGTTAAAAAAGTAACCCTTTTTAAGCATAAACTCAAAAAGGGTTATTATTAGTCAAAAATTTATTTTCTACTTTTTCTCAATAGCCTTAACTTTCATCTGAACATTGATCTCATTTTTGATAAGACCTTCTGCGGCAGGCATCTGAAATTTAATTCCAAATTCGTCTCTGTTAATGTCTTTCGGTTCTGTTGCAATGCTTAGCTCGCCATCTTTTATCTTAACATTGGCATTAAAAGTTGCTGGTTTTGTAATTCCCTTTAGAGTTAGATTTCCATCCAGAACTGTGTTGTAATCACTTCCTGCAGGAGCTTCGGAAATTTTGGTGATTTCGTAGGAAGCAGTCGGGAATTTTTCTACATCAAAAAAATCTGCACTTTTCAGATGTCCTATAAGTTTAGCATTACCGTCTGTTTCTTTCAGATCTTCATTCGCTATAGAGTTCATGTCAATCACAAATTGCCCGCTTTCCAGCTTATTATCTTTTACTGTCACTTCGCCACTTTCGAATTTCAAAGTTCCGATATGACTTGTGTTATCAGATTTTACAACCTTAAAGCCTTTCCATTCTGCTTTACTGTTCATTGTATCTATCGCATAAATTTGTCCGTTCGTGGTAGTAAGAACTTCATTGCTTTCGCTGGTTACGGGTTTGTCTTTTCCGCAGGAGATTACAAAAACGGATGCTGAGATCATCAGAATGGCTGCAATAATGGTTGATTTTTTCATATCAGACTGTGGGATTTTAGAAATCTGAGTGTCCATTAGCCTGGTTTTCACTCAGAAAATTTTAATTTGTTATTTAGTTTTACGTTCTTTGCTAAAATAATAAAATTATTATACTTCAAAAAACAATTTTCATAAAATGCTCTTAGAAGTCAAAAATCTTTATTTCAATTATCAGACCAATAATCCCTTGTTTCAAAACCTGAACCTGAATGTAGATGAAGGTCAGATCGTTGCTTTGGCGGGTGAAAGTGGCTGCGGCAAATCAACCTTGCTAAGCCTTATATACGGACTGATGGACTGGCAGAGCGGTGAAATTATTTTTGATGGTGAAAAATTGTTTGGCCCAAAAGGAAATCTTGTGCCGGGAGAATCGAAAATGAAATTCGTAGCACAGAATTATGATCTGATGCCATACGCCACAGTTTCGGACAATGTGGGCAAATTTATTTCTAATATCAATCTTTCTGCTAAGAAAGAAAAAGTTAATGAGCTTTTGGATGTGGTCGGATTAACAGATTTTGCCAAAGTTTTGCCGAAAAATCTGAGTGGCGGACAGCAGCAGCGTGTGGCTATTGCAAGAGCACTGGCTATTCTCCCGAAAATGCTTTTGCTGGACGAACCTTTTAGTAATCTTGATTTTTCCAGAAAATTCGAATTGCGCGACAAGCTGTTCAGTTATGCAAGGCAAAATAATATGAGTCTCATTATTTCCACTCATAATCTGGAAGAAGTGCTACCTTGGGCGGATAAAATCGTGGTGTTGCAAAATGGCAGGCTGATTCAGAATGATTCGCCAAAAGAAACTTATGAAAATCCTTACAATGACTATGTTGCAAAACTTTTAGGAGAAGTCAATATTTTTAGTGAAGAAGAAAAAGTTCAGTTCAATCTAGGCAAAACACATTATTTCCCTCATCAGATCAAAATAGCTGAAAGTGGAGTAGCAGCTTCAGTTTTAGAAAGCCTTTTTGCAGGTTCCCATTACAGGAATAAACTTAAAATTAATGATAAGATAATTATCGTTTACTCAGCGGATCTTCTTTCTGGAAGTGTTTTTCTGAAATTTTAAAGTCAGCAGTTTTTTTGTTGATAAAATATGGATAACTTATAGATTATCAGTTGTTTGAATGATGAAATTTTATTAACTTTGTCAAACGAAAATATAAAGGAATTTTTTGGTTAATTCTCTTTCTGCCTTAGGGACTGGAAATTAGTCAGATCTTTGGAACTGACAATCAGAGTCTTTGAAAGTTTACCCTGCCAAAACTTTCCTTTTTTATTTTGCGATCAGCCGATAGCTTGTAGAGATTTGCTTTAAAATTAGTCTGCCAAAAGCCAGTTTTCAGAAACTAACTAAGCTTTTTTCACAAACTCAGACTTCAGAGCCATAGATCCGAAACCATCTATTTTGCAATCGATGTTATGGTCAGAATCTGGACGAAGACGGATATTTTTAACTTTTGTTCCTGCTTTTATTGGTTTTGGAGCGCCTTTTACAGGCAAATCTTTAATCACAATTACAGAATCACCGTTTTGTAATTCTTTTCCCAGGGAATCAAAAATTTTACCTTCAGATGAAACTTCCGCAGGATCCCACTCGTGGAAACATTGGGAACAGACCATCATTCCGTCTTGTTCATAAGTAAATTCGGATTGGCATTTTGGGCAAAGAATGGTGTCGCTCATGGTTTTTATAATTGATGAATGTTTTTGTCTCTGTTTTAATTTTGCAAAGATAATAAATTGGCAATCTGTTCAGACTAATAATTATCAGCTTATTTAAAGTCTAATATCTAGCATCTTTTATATAAAATCTTGTTTATATTTGTGCGCAACTAAAATAAATCTACCTAAAACACCTTTAGTGTTCCATCTAACCATTAAAAAATAAATTTTAAAGATGAAAAAAACCGCTTTATACGATAAACACGTTTCTCTTGGGGCTAAAATCGTTCCTTTTGCTGGCTTCACAATGCCTGTTCAGTATTCGGGAGTTACAGAAGAACATTTTGCTGTCCGCGAAAAAGCGGGGATTTTTGATGTGTCTCATATGGGACAGTTTTTTATCGAAGGTGATTCTGCAAAGGATCTTTTGCAGTTTGTAACGTCTAACAATGTTGATGCGCTTGAAAACGGAAAAGCGCAATACTCCTGTCTTCCTAATGAAACTGGCGGAATTGTAGATGATCTCATCGTTTACAAAATGGAAGATGAAAAATATTTTGTCGTAGTCAATGCTTCAAACATAGATAAAGACTGGAATCACATCGCCAAGTATAATGAAAAATTCGGAGCAAAAATGACGAATGCTTCCGATGAGATGTCATTAATCGCAATCCAAGGTTCGAAAGCGACTGAGATACTACAAAAATTGACTGGGACAGACTTGTCAGCGATTCCATATTATCATTTCACCGTTGGTTCTGTGGCTGGTTTTAACGATGTTATTATTTCCAACACCGGTTACACAGGAAGTGGTGGTTTTGAGATTTATTTTAATAATGAGAATGCAGAAAAGATCTGGGATGCACTATCAGAAGCTGGGAAAGAATTTGGAATGATTCCTTGCGGACTGGCTGCCAGAGATACATTGAGACTGGAAAAAGGTTTTTGTCTGTACGGAAATGACATCGATGATACCACATCTCCGCTGGAGGCTGGATTAGGCTGGATTACTAAATTTGATAAAGATTTTGTGAACAAGTCGTTCCTGGAACATCAAAAAGCAGAAGGTGTTTCCAGAAAATTAGTCGGTTTCGAAATGCAGGAAAAAGCCATTCCAAGACACGATTACGAAGTAGTTGATTCAGAGGGAAATGTTATTGGAAAAGTAACTTCCGGAACAATGTCGCCAATGAAAAAAATCGGATTAGGTTTAGCTTATGTTGATAAACCGAATTTTAAGCTGGGCTCGGAAATTTTTATCAGAATCAGAAACAAAGATATTCCTGCGAAAGTGGTGAAATTGCCTTTTGTTTAAATTCTTATTAAATTAAATAGACTTATAGATAATAGAAAAAGCGTTCAATTTTATTTGAACGCTTTTCGTTTTTGTAATTTTTTAAACGAACTATGATGTCTTTCATCTATTCATCTAATGTCTCAAAGTCTCTTAAAATCTATTTCAGATATTTCGTGATACTTTCGCTCATTGGGTTAGTTGTGCTTACAAAACTGTCGATAACGTTACCTTTTTCATCCAGCAAAATCTTGGTAAAGTTCCAAAGGATTTTAGTGCTTTTTACACCATTTTCTTTTTTGTCAGTCAGGAATTTGTAAATCGGGGCAATATCGTTGCCTTTTACAGAAATTTTTGCAGCCATAGGAAAGCTCACGCCATAGTTTCTCTGGCAAAAAGTAGCGATCTCTTTGTTAGAGCCTGGTTCCTGACCACCAAAGTTATTGGCAGGAAAGCCAACTACTACAAGTTTGTTTTTGTAGGCTTTAGATAGCTTTTCAAGATCTGCATACTGCGGCGTAAATCCACATTCGGATGCTGTATTCACCACCAATATTTTTTTGCCTTTGAATTTAGAAAAATCAATCGTAGAACCATCAAGAGCCTCTACTTTGAAACCGTGAATCGATTTGGCCTGTGCCTTATTTTTTGAAAATCCGAATAATGATAGCATAATTACAAGTAAGTATTTCATAAGTTTATATTATAAATCAAATTTAAAACAAGTTTAGAAATTTGCGGTATTAAATTAAACTAAAAATATCTATCGAAGCATTTATAAATTAATATCTTTATTAAATTGAATCGTAATATATGAACAGAAAAGATTTCATCAGCCTTTCAGGACTAGGAATTTTAGGGTTATATGCCTGCGGAACTTCTAATCTGATAAGTAAAGAAAAGCCTCTGGCGATACAGCTTTACACCATCCGAGATGCAGTTTCATCAAATCTTGAAAAATCATTAGAAGGGTTGGCAAATTTAGGATTTACCCAGCTTGAAATCTACGGCTATGATGGAAAATTTTTCGGGAAAAACAGAGCGGAATTTCAAACGATTCTGAAAAATGTCGGTATGGAAATAATTAGTTCTCATCATACCACCGGAATTGTGCACAACAGTAAAGGAACACTTCTGAATAATTGGGAACAATCTGTTGAAGATTTATATTTCATCGGTTCAAAATATATGGTTTGTTCTTATCTTTTTCCTGAAGAAAGAACAGCGGAACATTACAGAAAGCTCCCTGAATTGCTCAATCAATCTGGTTTAATGACGAAAAAAGCAGCAATCGGTTTTGCTTATCACAACCACGATTTTGAGTTTGAGAAATTTGAGGAAAATACAATTTATGATTTTATTTTGGATAATACAGATTCAGATTTGGTAAAAATGGAACTTGACCTTTATTGGATTTCAAAGGCTGGTTTCAATCCTTTGGATTATTTCGAAAAATATCCAAGAAGATTTCCGCTGTGGCACGTTAAAGATATGAAAGCAGAAAATAAAGATTTTTCTGAAATAGGAAACGGAACAATTGACTTCAAAACAATCTTTGAAGCGAGAGAGAAAGCTGGACTGAAACATTGGTTTGTAGAACAGGATTCCAGCGATAAAGATATGTTCGAAAGCTTGAAGATCAGCACAGATTATATTGCGAAAAATAATTTTTTTAGATAAAGTTTAGCTGAGCGATAGCATCCTTGCGAAACTTAAAGAAAATTCTTAATAATGAAGGTAAATTCTTTGCGTCCTTTTTGTTTAAGAATTATTATTTTAACAAAATTTTATGATTTGTAAAATAAATGCCTTTTCTTTGCCGTTCATTTCATTATGATCAAAATCGATGAGTGTTTACAGTAAGCTGGCAGAGAATCTCCAGTACATTTCGCCGACTTATTACAAAAGCAGATTTTTCAAAAAACTGAAAGGTCTTACTTCCAATAATCTTCTGCAAAGAAAAGTGGAGCCGGAGTTTCTTTGGATTAAAGAAGTATTGACCAAGGATTCCGTTTTTATAGATATTGGAGCTAATGTCGGCGCTTATCTCTACACCTTGGAACATCATCTGAAACCGGAAAATATTTTCGCTTTCGAGCCTAATCAACAGCTGTTCAGAAGACTGAAACGGTTATTTCCAAAAGCTAATTTATTTTCATTGGCCTTATCTGATATTTCAACGGTTGCTGAATTCAAAATTCCTGTCATTAACGGGGAAAAAGTCCATACCAGAGGAACATTGCAAACTTCCATCAAAGAAAAAAATGAAGAAAAAACTATCCTTCAGAAAGTGGAAGTGAAACCTTTGGATAACCTAAATCTCAATCTTAAAAAACTTGATTTCATCAAGATTGATGTTGAGGGAAACGAGATGCAGACTTTGCGAGGCGCCAGAAAAACAATCAAACAATATAAACCAATTCTGATGGTAGAAATGGAGCAGAGGCATCACCAGGAAAATCTCTGGACCTTGATTTCCGAAATTGCAGATTGGGGATATTCCATCAATTATTTGGATAGACAAACTTTGAAACCAACAATTCTCACAGAAGAATTTCTGAACCAGCAAAATCCTGATAATCTGAAAAACTACAAAGATTATATCAATAATATAATTTTTTTGCCTAATCTTCTAGAGCATCAGATTGATAATCAATCACTATTTATCAACCATCAATTATAACAAATGAGCGTCGTAGCAAGACAAGGTGTAAAATATTCGATAATTGGTTATCTCGGCTTTTTGCTGGGAACGTTTTCGGCTATTTTTATTTTTCCCTACGATATGAAATTTTACGGAAAACTTCGTTACATCTTACCAACTGCCGAGATGATTGTCCCGATAGTGGTTTTCGGACTGAGTTTTTCCAATGTCAAATTCTTTAGCAAAGTCAGTGAAGACGGCAAACATCATAATATGCTTTCCCTTTCATTACTTGCTGTGGTTATTAATTTCTTAATATTTGTCGGAGGTTATTTCTTGGTAAATCTGCTGTTTCCTCAGCTTCAGAAAACCGAATTGTGGGAAATGAAAAGACTGATCCTGCCAATGGTTCTGGTTCTTGCCTTATCATCAATTTTTAATAAGTTTCTGACCAATTACAAAAGAATTGTTGTTCCCAATATCTTCGAGAATTTTGTTCCGAAAATCGCAAATCTCGGTGCGTTTTGCCTGTTTTTCTTTTTGGGATTTGCAGAGAAAACCGCTTACGGATTTTTCTTTCTG
Organism: Bacteroidota bacterium; assembly: GCA_023448955.1. Lineage (GTDB taxonomy): Bacteria > Bacteroidota > Bacteroidia > Flavobacteriales > Weeksellaceae > Epilithonimonas. Next base: position 400 of record JAEXJU010000372.1, on the reverse strand, counting down.
ATGTTCCTGATGTCGCTTCTGGGTTACGGTTATTATACCAACAGGCTGGAAAAGATCAAACCGGATTTTGGAGTCGGTTATTTTAAAAAGGATAATTTCTACCGGGAGATTTTTTCTTACAGTTTATTTGGATTTTTGGGAAATATCGGAAATTATATTGCGATTAGAATTGATAATTTTATGATTGGCGAATTCATCAGCTTTGAAGAAAACGGCATCTACAGCAATATTTTCTCTATCATTTCCATCATCGTAGTTCCACAGATGGGATTATTCAATATTTCTGCACCAATAATCAACAAAGTGCTTATCAGCGGAGATTATCAGGAACTGGACAGATTTCATAAGAAAACGTCACTTAGTTTGTTCTTTTTGGGATTAGTTTTGTTTTGCTGTATTG
>JAEXJU010000321.1 GCA_023448955.1 Bacteroidota bacterium | reverse complement strand
GCCTTCCCCGAACGCCAGCCTCTGTGAGCTCGGGATAAAATGGGAATTATCATCACCACTCAATCCGTGAGGATCAAAAAGCAAGACGCCGCCATTCAAGGTAGATTTGCAATCGATACCCAAAGTTTCATTAATATAGGCCATACTTCTGTCCAGATGATAGAAAGCATTCACTGCTTCGAAACCCTGATCATTCCTGTTGAATAAAAAGTCAGGAGAAGCCTGTGTAAAAAGGCCTGTAGAAGGTGATTCAAAATCTGCTACCTGCACATATTTACTTTTTAAACTGTACACACCATTGGAAAATGTAATATCCGGCAAAGTGACCAGACTTCTTGCAGCATCCAGACTGGCATTGGTAGCGTCATTATTATCAACATAATCTCCGCCGTAAGACACGTGCGCTTTTGACAAAGGATCCGGATCAAAAATATAAGCTGTGCCGGCAGCCTTCACTTCCGCCGTTTTTTCTTTTGATTTTTTTCTGGGTTTATCTTTATGATGGTAATTGGCGACATCAAGAACACGGATTATATCACCAGAATGCGCATCTACCATTATTTCCCAGTCTCCTGGCGTATCATAAGCATTGATGACAACTCTGTGCACAAGTTTTGTTTCGCCAGTGTCTGTAACAAAAACATAAAGATTATTTTCCTGATGCGTGATTTCGCCTATTATCTTCGCCGCTGCTTTAGCCTTTTCAAAAGCATTCTCTTTGCTGAAGGTAGGATTGGTATCTACTTGCTTTAGTTTTTTCGATACGGCAATTTCTGTGGCATAAGTAATTTCCTCATTCTTATTGAAATGGATAGCCAGATCTCCTTCGTAAACCGGAATTCCGTTAATGGTCTGCTGAAACCTTAGTGTCTCTCCCGACAGACTTTTTCTGGAAGACTGGAACTCAAAGTAATCCTGAGGTGTCACCCCGATTTTATTAGAATTACCGGCGATCCAGCTTCTTGCTTTTGATTCGAGCTTGTTTTGCCCATACACTGTAGAAAATGTAAGCGCAAAAGTTGCTGCTAAACATGTAATCTTTAAATTCATAATTATTTATAATTTTCAACGCAAATTAGTAATTTATTATTAAAATTATTATATATTAAAACATAACATTAAAAATTATAATTCTCTGATATTACGAAAAGTGAGATTAATCCGAGGCTGCATTGTTTTCTTGGATTTTGCAATCCTGTGTTCCCAGCCAGTCTGCAAATCACCTTTCATAATAAGAAGAGAACCATGCTGCAAAGGCAGACTGTATCTATTTCTGTGATTATCTCTATTTCTAAAGTCAAAATTCCGTACCTCTCCCAAACTTACCGAAGCAATTACAGACCGATTCCCCAAATCGCTTTCCTTATCCCGATGCCAGGCCACAGAATCATTTCCGTCTCTGTAAAGATTCAGTAATGCAGAATTGAACTGATAACCCGTTTGTTTTTCGATTCTGTACTTCAGACTAAGAAGTTCCGGTGTCCAGGCATTAACACTAAATTCATTACCTCCCAAATGGTAAGATTTTTCATCGTCGCCATACCAGGCAATAAGGCGAGGCGTTAGAAATTCTTTGTCATACAAAATCTGTTTCGTTTGTTTCCAGGGAACATTTTCGGTGAGTTTTTTCTCAAGACTGCTTGCTTTATCTTCGGTTAAAAAATGTTCGGTATAATCCAGCAACTCTTCAGGAAACTGGTAATAATCGCCTGAATCAAATAAACTAAGTTGCATATCTCTGCTCAAAATTTGAAAATTATTTAGCATTTGAAATTTTCTCGTCTAATTGTTTGATATCTTTTCTTATTTCCAGAAACATATCTTTCAGATTATAATTATCTAAATGATCTGGCTCAAAATCTTCCGGAAAAATACCCGTAGCATACTGCCAGATTTCCACAATCTCACCCAGCGGAATTTCATAAGGCTGATAGAATGTGTTATCTGCAGCTACTTGAATTGATTTTTTAGTTCTGGCCTTGAAACGTTTGTAGGAAATCCCGTCATTCAGTGTAACAAAAATGTAGCTTTTGTTCTTTCTAAGCTCTTCTACTTGTTCCACATATTTCCCGATGATGTAAGAACCATCGCGGAAAGGCGGCATCGAATCGCCTTGTGCAGGAAAAGCTCTGTATTTTCCATTGGTAAGAAAAGGCAAAGAAATCCTTTGCAGACTTTCTATATATTCCGGATCACTGTAACCGGAAAGATAGCCCATAGATGCTTTTTGTGGGATGATTTCGATGCTGTTATTTCCAGCCTCATCTATAACAATCGGCAATAAAATCCTGTTATCCGGAAGATTAATCATCTGTTCCAAAGGATATTTTCTGATATCTACAGAAACCATCAGGTCTATGCTGATGTTAAAAAACTTGGAAATCTTTACCAAAACTTCTATTGGCGGTTCGGAGCGGCCATCTTCATAGGAAACATATCTGGATCTGGTGATAATTAACGTATCAGCCAAATCCTGCTGAGTGATTTCTCTCTTAGCTCTCAAAAACCTGATGTTATCTGAAAAAACTGACATTGTTATAATTTGTAACAACAAAAATACAAAATTGTTTAAATATGTAACTAATTTTGTCATCAATAAATCATCTCATTGCTTATAATATGTACGCCCTTTTAGACTGTAATAACTTTTTTGTGTCTTGCGAAAGAACATTAGATCCCAACCTAAACCATCAGCCTGTTGTGGTATTGTCTAATAATGATGGATGTGTCATTTCCAGAAGTAATGAAGCTAAAGCGTTAGGAATCCCGATGGGTGCACCGGCATTCAAATACAAAGCTCTTTTTGCGGAGCATAATGTAAAAGTTTTTTCAGCCAAGTTTGAGCTATATAATTTCCGTAGCCAGCAAGTGATGAAAATGGCAAAAAGTTTCTTGCCAGACGATGCATATGAGGTTTATAGTATTGATGAGCTATTTCTGGATTTCCACGGATTCGAATATTTTAATCTGAAAGAATATTGTTGTGAAATCAGAAAAAAAATAAACGATGAACTGAAACTACCTTCCAGCATTGGAATAGCGCCTACAAAAACGCTTTGCAAAGTAGCTAATCACATTGTAAAAAAAGAAACTGAAAAATATCCCGAAGGTGTTTACCTGATGGATTCTAAAGAGAAAGCTGAAAAAGCGTTGAAGAATCTTGATATTGGAGACGTCTGGGGAATCGGAAGAAGACTTAGCGTCAAAATGCAAGATAATGGCGTTTACAAAGCCTGGGATCTTCTTCAAAAACCAGAAATATGGGTTCGGAAATCTATGGGAATACACGGTATAAGAATGATTAATGAACTGAAGGGAATTCCGCAGCTGGAACTGAATGCTCTGTCTTCTAAAAAATCGATTATGGTAAGCCGAAGTTTTATGAAAATGATTACCAGCAAGGAGGAAATAGCCGAACGTATCGAAACCTTCGCAATCTATTGTGCAGAAAAACTGAGGAAACAGAACTCTTGCTGTAAAGTCATCAGCGTATTTATTCAAACTAATAGATTCCGGAAAGAGCTTGGTGAATATAAAAATGGATTTTCAATTATACTTCCGAATCCCAGCAGCTCATCGATAGTTTTGGCAAAGTATGCACATTCTATTTTCGAGGTAATCTATAAGGAAGGATTCTATTATAAAAAAGCAGGCGTGATGGTTTCGGATTTTGTTCCGGATAATGAGCGACTCATCAATTTGTTTGAAAAAGATATCGATTCCAAGCATATTCCCATCATGAAAGCCATTGATAAACTGAATTCTAAATACGGAAAAGATAAAATCAGACTGGGCGGAATGTCCGGAAAGAATACTTACGGCAGAGCTATACTTTCTCCGGAATATGAAGAGTTTCTGAAGAATAATATACTACCCGAAGCCAATTATAGGTTTCATTAAAAACATCTGAGTTCGGGATAAAAAATTTATAATCGCAAAGCCAAACAAAGGATTGATATTTGATTTTCAATATGTAAGATAAACAAAGCCGTAAAACTTATCAAAGTAATACAAAATTTTGTTTTACTCTGATAAACGAAGTGGCATTGTTTAACTTAAAATCGTTTTTAGAAAGTATATTCCTTTGTTTTTCTTTGCGATAAAAAACAATCGAGGATTGTAGAATCAATAGTTTAATAATTTACTTATCCCGAATTCAAGCTAAAAACAAAAACTACCACAAATGTGATAGTTTTATTTTATACTATTTCAGAACTTAAACCTTTGTCCAGCAAAGCCTGATTCATTGGTTTAAGTTTCTCTAATGCTCCGGTTTTCACAGTACATTTACCTTTATAATGAACCAAGATCGTACATTGTTCTGCCTGCTCCAAAGTGTGCTCACAGATCTCAATGAGACACATAATGACAAAATCAAATGTATTAACGTCATCAATATGAAGCACAAGTTTGTATACTTCATCTTCGTCTTCCAAAACCAGTACATCTTCTTCGTACTGGCGCTTTGGCTGATCGTAAGACTTATTGTTATAAATTCTCATTTTTTTTTAGCCTTCTGTGATCTCGTCTGTGATATCTTCTACTAATGATTTGTTATAAAACAATTCTACCAGTTCCACACTCTTGTTCTGCATTTTAAGAATCTTAAAATGATAAGGTCCGTAATCGAATTCCTGATTCTCTTCGGGGATGTCCTGTAATTCATTCAAAATGAATCCGGCCAGCGTATTGTATTCTCCTTCTTCGGAAGGCGGTATTTTTTTAGGAATACACTCGTTGATCTCTTCCAACGGCTGTGTCGCTTTTACCCAATAGGTGTTGTCCCCTACTTTGTCAACGATTTTCTCTTCTTCATCTTCCTCATCCTGAATTTCCCCTACCAATTCCTCCAGAATATCTTCAAGCGTAATGATTCCCTCGGTTCCTCCAAATTCATCAATAACAATGGCCATATGCTGTTTTTTGAACTGGAATACTTTCAGAAGATCCGATATTTTCTTACTTCCTACTACAAAGAACGCTTCTCTCATCAATCCTCTCAGATCCTCGTGAGTCAGTTCTCCTTTACTTTTGATATATTCTCTGATGATTTCTTTCGTGTAGAAAATACCTATAATATTGTCAATAGAACCTTCATAAACCGGAATCCGGGAATAACCGCTATCCATAATCTGTGAAATGATTTCTTCCTTATCATCTTCAATATCAATGGAAGAGATATTCTGTCTGGTAATCATAATCTGCTTTGCGTTATGATCTGTGAAGTCGAAAGCATTTTTAATGATTTCGTAGTTTTCTTCCTCGATTTCGCCACTGTCTGCAGATTGTTTTACCAACAGCTGAAGCTCTTCTGTAGAGTGAATATCGTGTTCCGAAACAGGATGAATTTTGATGATTTTCAAAAATCCGTTAGATAATGAATTCATTAACCAAATGAATGGACGGAAAACATTATAAAAAAGATGTAAAGGATATGCGATAAATAATGTTGTAGATTCCGACTTCCTGATCGCAATCGATTTTGGCACCAATTCTCCAAATACAATGTGCATAACAGTAATCAATAAGAAACTACAAACTACAGAAATAGTGGTAACAGTAGTCTGCGCCAGTTCAATATTAAGCGAATGGAAAATCCCTTCTATAATATGGTGCAACGCACTTTCTCCAACCCAACCTAGTGCAAGAGATGCCAATGTAATTCCTAACTGGGTTGCGGAAAGATAGGCATCAAGATTTTTAATAATGCTTTCGGCCTGCTTTGCCATTGTATTTCCCTCCGCAGCTTTGAGCTGAATCTGGGAATAACGTACTTTAACGATTGAAAATTCGGCGGCTACGAAAAAGCCATTCAGAAGAACTAGAAATAATGCAATGAGAAGTTTGACTAAACTATCGGGGTCCATTTAATGTTGTTATACAATCCGTACAAAGAT
>JAEXJU010000302.1 GCA_023448955.1 Bacteroidota bacterium | reverse complement strand
CATATGGATTATTTGAGGCTAGCATACCCGCCCTACCTGTCGCGATAGGATAAATATCATTCAGGGTTAAAAACAAAATTGTATTTATTGTTTCAAATTCCGTATTTTCCATATTTATTGTCTTATTATTTTAATTCCATTTGGATTCATTTTTTGGTAGGTTTTTAAGAAGTCCGTAGTTAATACAGGTTTGTTTCAAACATTGGATCACTTTTGCTGTTAGGTTTAATATTGGCTCCCTAATCTTCCGTTCACTTTTAATTTTTGAGCCTCTTCTAAAATCGCCTTTGCCAAGATTTCATCGTCAATTTCGACTTCAATAATTTCGTTGTTGTCAACTAATCTATCTTTTAGTTTTTTTGCTTCTTGTAAGGTCAACCCTGCTTTCTCATTTAATAGCTTCGTGAATGGAATTTTCCTCATACCAACATCCCAACTTTCAAATATCATTTTTACCATTTTTAGTTAATTTTCAATCTTTCATTATTTCATTTTCGGTATTTCCTTATCAAATGGTTTTTTAATTGTCGATGGCCAGGCAGTCCTTTGAGCGCAGTTCACTGTTGAATGAAGTTTACCATAACCCCAGCGTCAATATAGTTACCAATCCCCCTTTTCTCTTCAAATTTATCATGTCTACGATTTAAAGCAGAAGGCTTTACATTATTAATTCGGAGAAAGTGCGTTTTGAAAGATTAATTTCTAATTTCCCATAGGTACCTTCATATGTGGGCGAATCAAAAGAAATTATAGGATAGTACCTAAAAAAATCCTTAAGAGATTTATTATTCTTTAAGAAGATATTTACGTCAACAAGTATACTATCCGAATTACTATAAACTTTCAATTGTTTGTAAAATGCATTATTACCATCTTTATTTTTCAAAATTGATGTTAGAACAGAATCAATAAAAATTAAATCTCTTTGATTCAGATTATAACTATTATCAAAAACAGAATCCTTTGGAGCATTGAAAATTGCATAATCATGAAACCTCTTTTGATCGAAATAATTTATACTATACGTATTTCCTTTTTGTAACCGTAGCCTCCTAAAGAAACTATCCCCTATATATAAATCCATAAAGCCATTTTTTAGTAAAGCCTTATCAACCTGTTTAAAACCGGGATTAAAGAAGAAAGTATTTCCATCTATTCTAGTTTTACCCGTAACAGTATTCTCTGCCAACAATAGAGAATTTTCTTTAGGATCTATTAATTCCAACGTAACAGAATCAAGACCTACAGAGTAATCAATTATCCGATATGAGGAGTCTTCTCGTATTTCAACAACGTAATCTGCGGCACCAAACATATCACTATTGACTGTTATAGCCTTAACCAAAACATGGTCTTTACAGGTTTTATTACAAGAAACTGTAAAAATTAATACGACCATGCAAATAAACGCAGTTAATCTCATCATTTTCTCCATTTTAATTGAACCGACATAACCCTAGGCTGATTTATTCGAGCCCAACTTCATACCCTTCCTCCTTTAGATTCCATTACCTTCTCAAGCTTTTCATGATCAGACAAATCCCAATACCACCATTTGTGAGGATTGTCTTTTTCATCAATAAATCTTCTCACATAAGCTACTTTAAATAAATTTAAAAGCAACACAAATGCTTTTGTTAACTCATATTCCGGCAGATTTATAATTTTTTTCAAATTATGGTTTGCAACTCCTCTTTTAAGCAGAACGCAGGGGGTAAAAGTGGACTTTAAATCACTTTTTATAATCGCGGGTTCAATATCTCCTTCTTCCGGTTTAGACTGCATAATTAGAAAAAGAAGTTCGTTTAGAAATTTCTTTTTCGTCATCAATTCAAGTAATCTAAAACCTGTTGTTAATTGATCAATTGCAATCAAACCTTGTCCAAACCGATTGACTAAAATTTGGTCTTCTAATTTCATATTTATATATGTACGGATAAGATTATACCCCCGACCATGTTGTTTTCATAAGTACCCATTTTCCAGTTGCACAATGATATTCAAATACTACGATAGCACCTCCTGCATTGGCAAAATGATAATTGTGTTTTTTATAAGTAATACGGAAGTCAATGATATTAACGGTCAACGTGATACCATTTAAAATAGGTAAGATCTTCCAAGCATGAATACCTTTTTTTAAACGGCCTCTATTTTTTTTATCATATACTTCTATCGAGCTGAATTTATTCTTTTTATTATTCAACGAAAGATAATATGCTCGATCATTGGCATCAATCAAATAAATATCTTCATTATATGGGTTTTGATCAAGATACTTTGTTTGTAACATAATTGCCGTATCAACCATTCTCTTATATTCGTCCTTACTTTGTCCATAAACTATAAAGCAAGCAAAAAAACTTAAAATTATTAGCACAATTTTCTTCATCTTTTACCGTGTTAATGTAGATAAATCATTATTAAAAATAAATTCCTTCTTTTTTCACAGGGCCACCTGAAATAAATAACAAAGCCCGTCTAGCAGCATTGGTCCTGTTTCATTAGTTTCATTCAATGAATTGTACTTTTATCTCCGATACTACATCCGAAAAATCTTTCCACTCCCAATGCGAATAAATATCCTTGACCACACCTATCTTACTGAAAACGGAGAAAAAATAACCTTCATTTAATATAGCTTGGAGAGCTGCATGAATCCCCTGATAAGAGAGCTCTTTTACAATAAGCATATCTGTAGACCAAAAATAGATTTCACGATTTTTCTCCATCAGTTT
>JAEXJU010000301.1 GCA_023448955.1 Bacteroidota bacterium | reverse complement strand
CTGAAAGCCAATGGCGGTGTTGCAAAGCTTAAAATAGAATACGCTTTCAAATCACCAAAATATGGTTCAGACAGAATGGGCGTGGAGGAGACAAAGAACGGAAAGATCTTTACCATTGCGCAATGGTATCCCAGAATGTGTGTTTATGACGATGTAATGGGATGGAATACACTGCCTTACCTTGGCGCCTCGGAATTCTATCTGGAATACGGAACTTTATCCGCCAATATTACAGTGCCGGCCAATCATTATGTGGTGGCTTCCGGAGAATTGCTGAATGAAAAAGAAGTGTACTCCAGAGAAGAAATCAGCCGTTGGAATACTGCAAAAAACAGCGAAAAAACAGTAATGATTCATTCAGAATCTGAGCTTGGAAAAGGAAATAATTCGGGCACCAAAACCTGGAAATTCAAAATTGAAAAAGCAAGGGATTTCGCGTGGGCATCATCAGCCGCTTTTATTATTGATGCGGCAAGAATCAATCTGCCAAGCGGTAAAAAATCTCTGGCCATCTCAGCTTATCCTGTAGAAAGTGCCGGCGAAAAAGCCTGGGGACGCTCCACGGAATATACCAAAGCTTCTATTGAACATTATTCCCAGAAATGGTTTGAATATCCTTATCCTGCGGCAACCAACGTAGCTGGAAATGAGGGCGGAATGGAATATCCGGGCATTGTGTTCTGTCATAGGAATTCGAAAGGCGATGATCTTTGGGGCGTTACAGACCACGAATTTGGCCATACTTGGTTTCCAATGATTGTTGGTTCCAATGAAAGGGTTTTTGCCTGGATGGATGAAGGTTTTAACACCTTTATTAATGAACTTTCAACAGAAGCTTTTAACAAGGGAGAATATTACCATAAACAAGATATAGGAAAAATGGGACCTTTCGTGCAGAGTGATAACTTTGAGCAGGTAATGGTAGGCCCGGATAATATGAAAGAAAGAAGTATTGGTGTTCTTGCTTATTTCAAACCGGGACTTGGCTTGGGAATCCTGAGAGAAACCGTTCTCGGACCTGAAAAATTTGATAAAGCTTTCAGAACTTATGTTCAGAGATGGGCTTTTAAACATCCTACGCCTTGGGATTTCTTCCACACGATGGAAAATGTATCCGGAGAAGAGCTTAACTGGTTCTGGAGAGGCTGGTTTATGAACAAATGGAAAGTAGATCAAGCCGTGAAAGCCGTAAAACCTGTAAACAGCGATTACAAAAACGGAGCACAGATCACGGTAGAAAATATTGGACAGCTGCCTATGCCTACAACAGTTTTGGTAACCTTTAAAGATGGAACAACTGAAACAGTAAAACTACCTGTAGAAGTTTGGAAAAGAAACACAGAATGGACTTTCCAGATGGATTCAACAAAAGAGATAAGCTCAGTTTCGCTTGACCCAAAATCAATTGTTCCGGATATTAATCCAAAGAATAATGTTTGGCCTGCAAAATAGACTTAGAGAGAAGAGATGAATAGATAAAAGACAAAAAAAGCGTTCCGATTGGAGCGCTTTCTTGTTATAATCAAGATGAAAATCTATTATCTATCCTTCTATTAACTTAATGTCTACAACGCAATCATTTCAGTCACTTCCACATCATAACCGGAAAGAATCGGTTTTATATTCGGATTTTGGGTAATGACTTTGAACTTATTAATTCCAAGATCCTTAAGTATCTGAGTTCCGATGCCATAATCCCTGAAATTAGGAGCAATAGTCGGCTGGTCATTGGTTCCATCCTGGAAATTAAGAAAATGCTGAATTCTGCTCAATGTGTTTTCTTTGTTAGAAACATTGTTGATAAAAACCACGGCACCTTTTCCTTCCGCATTAATCAGGTCAGTCACCTTTTGCATCAGTGGATGTTCACCGTTTGACAATCTGCTGAACACATCAAAATAAGTTCCCGAAGACTGCACTCTCACCAGCACAGCTTCATCTGTAGTCCAGCTTCCTTTCGTTAGTGCATAATGGATTTGTTCTGTTGGTTTTTCTTCAAAAACATAGAATTTAAAATCCCCGAAATGCGTTTTGATGTCGCGCTCTTCTATTCTTTCTACCAGATCGCCCTGTCTCAGCCTGTAATGGATGAGATCTTCGATAGAAACCACCTTCAGATCATGTTTTTTACCAAACTCTTTCAGCTGTGGCAATCTTGCCATAGTTCCGTCTTCGTTCAGAATTTCGCAGATCACACCACCTTCTTTCAGTCCTGCAAGCCTGGTTAGGTCTATTGCAGCTTCAGTATGTCCGGCTCTTTTCAGCACGCCGCCTTCTCTTGCTCGGAGAGGGAAAATATGGCCCGGTCTCATCAGGTCACCAGGTTTGGTTTCGGGGTCCATAATGGCTTGTATTGTTTTTGCACGGTCACTCGCAGAGATTCCTGTGGTAGCGCCTTTTCCAAGAAGATCTACAGAAATGGTAAAAGCGGTTTCTTTAGGATCCGTAGAATTGGCAACCATAGAGTGCAGTTCCAGCTCGTCACAACGTTTTTCTGTGATGGGCATACAAATCAAACCTCTGGCAAAAGTTGCCATAAAATTGACTGTTTCTGCCGTAGTAAGTTCTGCAGCTGCTATCAGATCGCCTTCATTTTCCCTGTCTTCATCGTCTACCACAATTACCATTTTACCGGCTTTAAGATCTTCCAGCGCTTCTTCAATCGTATTCAGTTGGAATCTATCCATTATTTCTAAAAAATTTTTGCAAAGATACTTATTTGGAACCGAAATAAAGATTGGAATCATCGATTAAAGAAATGCAAATCATTAATATTTAGGAGCCGGGAACCTGCTGTTCGCTCATACTCCTCGTGCCCTAGCTTGCAGCTCCAATCCCTTATCTTTCCCACTCCACTGCGGGGTAACCGCTGCCATCAGGGCTAATTTTGCAATTCATTTCCTTTAGTTGCACTGATTTTCCTCAAAAAAGTTGAAGAAAACTAATTATAAAATTTGAAATTTCAAAAAAAACACTAAATTTGCAGACCAATAAAACGGTGCTTTGGCCGAGCGGCTAGGCAGTGGTCTGCAACACCACCCACAGCGGTTCGAATCCGCTAGGCACCTCACAATAAAACCCTGAATAAAAATATCCAGGGTTTTTTTATCTATATATGTAAATTCAACGAATCTTCAACTATAAGATTATTATTAACAGCTCTTTAAGGTCTCGAAAATTTTCCCATTTATATTATTCTTTTTATAATTGAAAAAATTGTTTAATCGATGGAGAAATTTTAGTTATAAAGTTTATTTAATGGTTTTGTTTGTAACTAAAAAACAGTTACATTTGTTTAAACATTGAATGTATGTCAAAAAAAGAGAAGTTAAAACAGAGATTCAAATCTAAACCAACTGACTTCCGATATTCAGAACTATCAACTCTACTTAACAATTTAGGGTATGAAGAATCAAATAAAGGAGCTACGTCTGGTAGCAGTGTTTCTTTCATAAATAAGACAATTAATAGCGTAATAATGTTACATAAACCACATAACCCAGATATATTAAAAGAATATCAAATAAAAGCTATTTTAGAAGAACTACAAAACAACAATCTAATATAAACAAATATGCTTGAACATAAAGATATTAAGGGAACAATAGAATTTGACAAAGATACAAAGATGATTTTTGGAAAATTGGTAGGAGTGAATGGTCTTGTTATGTATGAGGCCAACAATGCTGTTGAATTTGAGAAGAATTTCATTTCAGCTGTCGATGATTATATAAAAATGTGTGAAGAAAATGATTTGCCAATTAAGAAAGAATACAAAGGTGTTTTCAATGTTAGAACTACACCATTATTGCACGAAAAATTAATTTTGCTTGCAGAACAAAGAAAAACAAAATTAAATTCAATTGTGAATGAAGCTTTTGAAGAATTTATTGATAAAATGTCTGTTGGTAATACTTTAAAATATAATTTCATAATTCCTTCTTTCTCACAAAAGTGTACAGAAGCAAGCTACAATTTAATAAAGGAAAACTTCATAAGTTTTAGATCTCCAAATCTGAATAAAGTAAAAAAAGAAACTTTACATAAAATAAGAAAAGATAAACATATAAATTGAAGAGGCTGTCTGAAAAGCAGCCTCTCTTTATTTATGAAAAAGCTAAAAAATAGGGAGACCAGCAAAGCATCCCCCTATTTATCGTTACGATTATTGATTGTATAGAATTCTATGCAATTTTCTTAGCATATTTATCTTCTTGATCTTGAGATCATAAAAATGGCTCCAGCTGCCAAAACACCTGCTATCACTATCTTTGATTTTTTAGATGGCACGGGCAATATCGTTTCGCCGTAGACCTGCATCGGATATTTGGAAGGTGTAAGAATATTGCCGTCCGTATCTGTAGTAGCATCTTCTTTCATCAGTAATCGTAATGCGGCTGAAGTAGAATTGATGACCGCTTTCGGGAAAATACCATAAGCCGTCTTCATTAGCAGTGATGACCAATCCGTAAATTTACTTTTCTTTGGGTTTTTGGCCATTGCCACCATTTCATCAGCCAGCTTTTTCGGGTCGGCTGCTGTTGGCGGAATTTTAAAATCTAACCCGGAATATTTCGCCGAATGCATATTTCCTGTAGAGCGCTGGATGCTGGGATACAACGCCACTACATGAATATCCGGCTCGTCGGAAACTTCACCCTGCAGGCATTCCACCATCCCACGGATACCGTATTTTGAAGCGGAATAAGCTGCTCCATAAGGCGCAGGCATCCATCCGCCAATAGATATATTGTTAATAAGAACCCCGTATCCTTGTTTTTTAAAGACAGGAAGAACACTTCTTGCGCCGTGCATATAACCTAGAAGATTGGTTTTGATAACCTGGTCTATTACCTCTACAGGCGTCTCCTCAAATCTTCCCGTAGCCATTACGCCGGCATTATTCACCCAGAAATCAATAAATCCTGTAATTTCCAATGCTTTTTCTGTGAGATATTCTACTTCCTTATATTCAGAAACATTGGTTGGAATCGCTATCGCAAATGCACCAAGATCTTCGCAGATGGTAACTGTTTCTTCCAATGCCTCTTTTCCTCTGGCAGCCAGTATAAGATTGCAACCTTCTTTTGCAAAAGCCTCTGCTGCAGCTCTTCCCACACCACTGGAGGCACCGGTAATAACTACAGTCTTATTACGAATAGATAATATTTCTTTATTTTTCATATTGATTGATTTGATTTTATAGTGATGTCAAGTCCAAAGAGAATGCCACCAAAAATGGAATTCTATATTTTCATTATTACAAAATATAAAAACAAAAAATTAATAATCTCACAATATGGAGAATTCGAAGAGAAAACGAAGAAAAGACGTAAACATAACGAAACGATATCCCTCCAACCTTAGAATCAATTTTTCAACCATAAATGAAATTAATTATTGATTTTGCATCAACTTGGCAAAGCTTTTGTTTACTGCTAGGGACACTGAATTTTACAAATCACTAATATCTTATGAAAATGGAAGCAACAGAACTTAGACTAAACAATTTGCTGATGTACGGTGACACAATTGTTCCGATCATTGGAATGGAAAATAACGATGAAAGTGTTCTTGTGAAAATAGACTCGGATACTGCAGTAGATTACAAAAAATTGAAACCCATCGCGCTCACAGCAGAATGGTTCTCAAAATTAGGATTTAAAGAAGCGTACCGCTCGCATAACAGGGTAAGATTCGATCTGCCAAATTATTGCCGTTATGATTTTGATCTGGACTCTAACAAAATACTGGAAGGATTTTTATTCTTCGGTAATTATATTAAATGTAACTATCTTCACCAGCTTCAAAACATCTATTTTACACTCACCGGTGAAGAATTAAAAATAGAACATAAAATACCTCGGAACCAAACCACTCTATCATAAATATTCTTGAAACCTGATTCTTCGGAATCAGGTTTTTTATTTCCAAAAATCTAACTTTCGGCTTCTTACATCTCACATCTTTCCTTACTTTTGTGTAAAATTGTTTAGAATTGAAAACTCATTTTATTGCCATTGGCGGTTCTGCAATGCATAATCTCGCTATCGCTCTTAAAGATAAAGGCTATCAGGTATCAGGTTCCGATGATGCTATTTTCGAACCTTCAAAATCAAGACTGGAAAAGAAAGGAATTCTCCCAGAAGAAATGGGATGGTTTCCGGAAAAGCTGACTTCCGATATCGATGCGGTAATTCTCGGAATGCACGCCCACGCCGATAACCCGGAACTGGCAAAAGCTAAGGAATTAGGTTTGAAAATCTATTCTTATCCAGAGTTTCTTTACGAACAGTCCAAAGAAAAAACCAGAGTAGTCATAGGCGGTTCTCACGGGAAAACGACTATAACATCTATGATTCTTCACGTTCTGAATTTTCATCAGAAAGACATCGACTATATGGTGGGCGCACAATTAGAAGGCTTTGACTGTATGGTGAAAATTACTGAGGATAATGATTTTATGATTTTGGAAGGCGATGAATATTTGTCTTCCCCAATTGATCTGCGTTCCAAATTTTTATTATACCAACCAAACATTGCTCTGATTTCCGGGATTGCCTGGGATCATATTAATGTTTTTAAAACTTTTGACGATTATGTGGAGCAGTTCAGAAAATTTGTGGCAAGCATCACTCCCGGTGGTGTTTTGGTCTACAACGAAGAAGATGCGGAAGTGGTAAAAGTAGTAGAAAGCGCTGAAAACTATTTCAGAAAAATCCCTTACAAAACACCTGACTATGAAATCGTTAATGGCATTGTAAACCTGAAAAC
>JAEXJU010000254.1 GCA_023448955.1 Bacteroidota bacterium | reverse complement strand
GCGCAATAATCTGTAACTCTCTCATTGTTTGATACTGTGTACCAAACAATGAATTGAAAGAAACATTTTTTATGAACTGATAATCCATATTAACAGACGCTAAATACGTATTAATCCACGATGTCTGTGTCGCATTTTTCAAAATCGAAGCAGGATTAAATCCTTCAGTCATATCTGGTGTGTCCCAAGCCTCTTGATTGAAAGTTCCGTCATAATTGTAAACAGGACGCAATGGAGAAAGCATAATCGAATTAGTAACAGGATTAGCAGAAGCCCGTCCCCCTAAATAAGTATTCCTTTTAACATTGGAATAGTTTAAATTAATCCCAAATTTCAGTTTATCTGAAGCCTTATGATCTATTGCAGCGTTCAAACTTATTCTATCAAACTTTGCTGATTTTACCAAAGGTTCATTTTGATAATAAGAACCCCCTAATCTGAAAGATGTATTCTCACCACCACCAGATGCTCCAAAATTATATGTATTTACAATCGAAGAGTTTCTGTTAACTACCTTTGTCCAATCTGTATAATTGTGAGTATCTTTAATATTCTCTTTTGTAGTGTAAGTTGGAATATATGTATCAAGATAGTATTGTGTTGCGTCAGCAAGACCCGAAAAAGTAGGGATAGCACCTACCCCTTGACTATTCCACATCAAAACACCACCATATTTAATATACTCGTCACCAGTCATAAGATCCAGCTTATCATAAGCTCTATCTTGAATACCCGTTTCAGTTGAGAACTCAAACCTTGTTTTTTGGTTGAACTTACCTTTTTTAGTTTTGATAATTATAACTCCGTTTGCACCTCTAGAGCCATATAGTGCTGTAGAAGAGGCATCTTTTAAGACATTGACTGACTCTATAGAATTCGGATCTAAGGATGCTAATGGGTTCCATGATTCCATCATCTGTGCATTATCTGCACCTTTACCAATAACAATACCGTCAATAACATAAAGTGGATTTGGCGTTCCAATTAAAGAACTAACCCCTCTTACAATCACCATATTAGAGGATCCAGGATCCCCACTTGCAGAGGAAAAGTTCAGTCCGGCAACTCTACCGTTAAGAACTTCATCAACAGTAGAAAAAGGAGTAGATTCAAAGTTTGCTTTGGAAACCACACTGTACGAACCTACTTTTTGAGCTGGATCCAACCTTACTCCGCCCACTAAAACTACCTCTTCAATCTCCTTCGTTTTGGTAGTAGTATCACTTTTTTTCTTTTGTGCCATCAATGCTTGTCCCGTAAAGAACAATACGCCAACGGACAACAATCGTAATTTTACATTCATATTAACACTATTTAATTATAATCTGCAAATATGTTAAAAAAAATTAACAGCAACAAAACATATCATCAACTCAGTAATTCATTTTTACATAATTTTCAACCAAAAACAGTTTTTCATTCGATTGGTAATAAAAAATCTTAATTTAAATGCTGATTTAAAATACCTTTATGTTAATATATATAATTTTTCACAATCAAACTATATTTATTTAGAATCAATACAAATTAAATATCACATAAAAAAAGGATCGCAAATGCGATCCTAATTATATGATTTTTAAAACTTTATTTGAGCTTTTTCTTTACAGCTACTTCTTCATAAACCTCTAGAATATCACCAACTTCTATGTCATTATAGCCTTTCAAATTAAGTCCACATTCATAGCCTTTGGTTACTTCTTTAACATCATCTTTATATCGTTTTAAGCTTTCCAGTTCTCCGTCAAACTTAACAATTCCATCTCTAAGTAATCTTATTTTGGAATTTCTTGTTACTTTACCTGTAAGTACCATACATCCCGCAATGGAACCGACTTTAGAAATCCTAAATACTTCACGAATTTCAACATTACCAATAACCTGCTCCTGAATTTCCGGAGAGAGTAAGCCTTCCATCGCTTCTTTTACTTCATCTATTGCTTTATAGATAATAGAATAAGTTCTGATCTCTACCTCTTCCTTGTCTGCAATATCTTTAGCATTTACACTTGCTCTAACATTGAATCCGATAACAATTGCATCCGATGCTGCGGCTAGTAAAATATCACTTTCTGTAATCTGCCCAACACCTTTATGAAGGATATTCACTTGAATCTCTTCAGTAGATAATCTCTGAAGCTGATCAGACAATGCCTCTACAGATCCGTCCACATCACCTTTAAGAATGATATTCAATTCTTTGAAGTCACCTAAAGCAATACGACGTCCGATCTCATCCAATGTAAGATGTTTCTTAGTTCTGATAGACTGCTCACGTTGCAATTGTTCTCTTTTATTAGCAATAGTTTTCGCCTCTTTCTCATCAGCAAAAACTCTGAATTTATCACCAGCTGTCGGTGCACCGTCCAAACCAAGAATTGTAACAGGAATAGAAGGTCCTGCTTTTTCCATAGATCTTCCACGTTCGTCAAGCATTGCTTTTACTTTTCCGTGGTTTTTACCTGCAAGCACATAATCTCCAACAGTCAGAGTTCCATTCTGAACCAACATTGTTGCTACATAGCCACGTCCTTTATCCAAAGCAGCTTCAATCACTACTCCGCTAGCCTGTTTATTTGGATTAGATTTTAATTCTAATAATTCAGCTTGTAAAAGGACTTTTTCCAATAATAACTCAACATTATTACCAAATTTTGCAGAAATTTCCTGTGCCTGAACATTTCCACCCCATTCTTCTACAAGAACATTCATTGCAGAAAGTTGTTCTCGGATTTTATCCGGATTGGCATTTGGTTTATCAACTTTATTGATTGCGATAATCATTGGAACGCCAGCAGCCTGAGCGTGGGCAATTGCTTCTTTGGTCTGAGGCATTACATCGTCATCGGCAGCCACTACAATAATAGCAATATCGGTAACTTGCGCACCTCTAGCTCTCATCGCAGTAAAGGCTTCGTGACCTGGTGTATCTAAGAATGTAATTCTTTGTCCGTTTTCCAATTTCACGTTATAAGCACCAATATGCTGAGTAATTCCTCCGGATTCTCCTGCGATTACGTTGGTTTTTCTAACATAATCCAGCAATGAGGTCTTACCGTGGTCTACGTGTCCCATTACTGTTACTATAGGTGCTCTAGGAAGCAAATCTTCTTCAGCATCTGGTTCTTCCTCAGCAGCAGCTTCTTCGATATCAGCATCGGAGAATTCGATTTTATAACCAAACTCATCTGCTACCAATGTTAAAGTATCAGCTTCAAGACGCTGATTCATCGTCACCATCACTCCCAGGGAGAAACAAGCAGAAATAACCTCTGTTGCACTTACATTCATTAATGAAGCTAATTCGCTGACAGTAATAAATTCAGTTACTTTCAGTGTTCTGTCCTGAGCGTCCATTTCCTGTTGAAGTTCATCTTGTTCCCTTCTCCAAGTCCTTTTTTCTTTTCTATGTTTAGATCCCTTAGACTTACCTCCTTTGTTAGTTAGTTTTTCTAAAGTTTCCTTGATTTGATTTTTTACCTGCTCATCTGTAAGCTCAACAGGCATTACACGAGACTGGCCTCTATTATTACCACCTCGGTTATTATTATTTCCCGGGCGGTTGTTATTATTTCCACCACGGTTTCCACCTTGGTTATTTCCTCCCTGACCTTGCGGGCGGTTGTTGTTTCCGCCTTGCCCTTGTCCTTGTCTGTTTCCGCCGCCTTGCTGATTATTATTATTTTGTCCGGTATTATTTTGTCCGGGCGTATCTTTTGTTATACGCTTTCTTTTTTTCTTAGCAGCGTTATTATTAGAGTTGGATTTTGGCTTGTTAAACTGCGAAAGATCGACAGTTTCTTTCAAAATTTTAGGACCGTCCAGCTTTTGATAAACCGTTTCGATTTTTTGAGGTTCATCATTTTCCTGAACTTCAGGTTTTTCTTGCTGTGCGGGCTTTTCAGCAACCACTTCTTTTTGAGGCTCTGGCTGAGCTGGTGGGACTGGTTTAGGTTCTTCTTCTTTCTTAGAAGATTTTGGTTTGTTTCCTTCAAGTTTGGAAAGATCAATCTTATCCAAGACTTTAAATTCTTGCCTTTCTTCTTTCTTTGGAACTTCTTTTACTGGAGCCTCTTCTTTAGGCTCTTCTTTTTGCTGAACCGGTTCCTCTTTTATAACTGGTGTTTCTACCTGCTTTTTAGGATCGAGATCTATCTTACCTAAAACTTTTGTTTCAGGTTTAAGGTTTGCTTTGGCTCTTATAACCTCAGGCGCTTTTTCCTCAATTGCTAATTTTTCATCAGGAACTTTAGAAATTACAACCTCATGAGAAGCTTTTCTCTGTTCTCCATCTTTTCGGAACTCAGCTTCTAATGCAGAAAATGCCTGTTCTTCCAATAGAGCGTTAGGATTACTATCCACAGCTATTCCTTTGCTCTGGAGATATTCCACAGCTCTGGGTATAGAAATGTTTAGTTCTTTAACGGCTTTATTT
>JAEXJU010000184.1 GCA_023448955.1 Bacteroidota bacterium | reverse complement strand
GATTTGAGCAAAGATGACATCCGATTGTATTCCAGAAACGGTATCGATTTTTCCCAGAAATTTAAAAAACTGACGAATTCGCTGAAGTTGCAAGAACACCAAATGGTTATTGACGGGGAAATTGTCGCTTATGATGACAAAGGAAAACCTAATTTCCAATGGCTGCAGCAGATTGGCGATAATCCAAATCTCGCACTCACTTTTCAAGTTTTTGATTTGCTTTGGCTTAACGGACATTCGACTGAAAATCTGACTTATCTTCAACGGAAAGAATTGCTGAAGGATGCATTGGTGGAAAATGAAATCATTAAATACAGTGACCACGTTCTGGAAAACGGAAAAGAGTTTTTTCAGGCTGCAAAAGATTTGGGGTTGGAAGGTGTTGTAGCCAAAAAAACAGAAAGTCTTTACAAAGAAGATGTCCGAAGTTCGGAATGGCTGAAAATTAAGATCCATAAAAGTGATGAAGCCATAATTTGCGGATTTACTGCGCCCAAAGGCTCAAGGAAAAAATTTGGAGCATTGATTCTAGGAAAATATGTAAATGGCGAAATGGTGTTTTGTTGCCATACAGGCGGCGGTTTTAATGATAAATCTCTTTCCGATATTTACGACAAAATGCAACCATTGATTACTGATAAATCTGTTTTCAAAATCACACCAAAAACGAATACCAAAGCGACTTGGATAAAACCAGAACTAGTTGCTGAAATCAAATTTACGGAACTAACAAAAGACCTGATTTACAGACATCCGATTTTCCTCAGACTGCGTGATGATATTGAGCCTGATAATGTAAGATTCAATTCAGAAAAACCTTCAAAAACAGAACCTATGAAAAAATCAGAATCTATAAAAATAGCCGGAAAAGATGATATTGAGAGAAAAATAGGAAAGCAAAAACTGAAGCTCACCAATCAAAATAAAATCTATTTTCCCGATGATGATGTGACAAAAGGTGATGTGATTGATTTCTATCAAAGTATTTCTAAATACATTTTGCCACACCTTAAAAACCGACCTCAGTCTATGAACCGCTATCCAAACGGGATCATAGGACTGAGCTTTTACCAGAAAGATGCTTCGGAAGAAACACCGGAATGGATCGAAACTCAGAAGGTTTTTTCAGAAAGCACAGATAAATATATCAATTATATTATCTGCAACGACAAGGAAACAATGGCCTATCTGAATAATCTCGGTTGCATTGAACTCAATATCTGGACGAGCAAAATTCAGAAAGCGGACAATCCGGATTATCTTGTTCTGGATCTTGATCCGTCGGAGAAAAATTCTTTTGAAGACGTGATAGAAACCGCTCAGGCTGTGAAAGAAATTCTGGATTTGGCTGATATCAAAGGTTATCCTAAAACCTCGGGAAGTTCGGGCATTCACGTTTATATTCCTATGAATGCTAAATATTCTTATGACCAAGTCAAGGATTTTGGACATCTTCTGATGCAAATGGTTCAACAAAAATTACCAAATTTGACAACACTTGAACGCAGTCTCCAGAAAAGAGATAAAAATAAGATTTATCTGGACTACCTGCAAAATAGGAGAGGGCAGACCTTAGCAAGCGTTTACAGTCTTCGTCCGAAAAAAGGTGCGACCGTCTCAATGCCACTGGAATGGGATGAGGTCAAAAACGGACTTAGACCTACCGATTTTAATATTCACAATTCACTAAATCGATTGAAAGAAAAAGGCGATATTTTCAAGCCAATCTTAGGAAAGGGAATTGATATGCTGAAGGCGATTAAAAAGTTAGAGAATGATTAAATAAGGCCCAAATAGAGATCTAAATGGGCTTTATATTTATAGTAAAAATTAAATTTTAAATCCTCCGGAAACCTCGATTCTCTGGGCATTGATCCATTTAGAATCATCGGAACAAAGAAAAGCAACCACACTTCCGATATCATCCGGCAAACCAACTCTTCCCAAAGCCGTTTCAGACGAAATATGATTATTCAAATCTGCAACATCACGTACAACGCCACCTCCGAAGTCGGTTTCAATCGCACCTGGAGCAATAGAATTCACTCTGATTTTTCTGCTTCCCAATTCCAAAGCCTGATATCTTGACAAAGAATCAATCGCCGCTTTCATCGCACCATAAGCAGAATATCCTGCGAAAGAAAATCTCGCCAAACCTGAAGACGTATTCACAACGCTGCTTCCGTCATTCAATAGAGGTAATAATTTTTGAGTTAAGAAATATGGACCTTTGAAATGAATATTCGTCATTGCGTCTAAAGTTTCTTCAGTAGTTGTTTCAAAACTTTGATTAATTCCTATTCCTGCGTTGTTTACCAAAGCGTCCAGTTTTGCAGAAGCAAAATGAGTGTCCAAAACATTTTGTACTGCTGATACAAATTCATCAAATCCTGCGGTTGTAGAAATATCCAAAGGCAGCGCCAATGCTTTTTGTCCGATGCTTTCGATTTCTTTTACTACTTCGTCCGCTGCCTCTTTTTTAGTCTGATAAGTGATGATAAGATCAAATCCTTTTTTTGCTAATTGTAAAGCTGAATCTTTTCCCAATCCACGGCTTCCGCCCGTTACTAATGCTATTTTACTTGCCATTTTTTTATTGTTTTATTTAATGGTACAAAGTTGAAAAATTATCGCATCAGACTTTTTGCATAAATCAAATCGATATTTGTGAAAATCAAACAATCGATAATTCCCGGTAATGTTGTGGCGATTGTTGGCTATGCTTTTTGAAAAAGTTAGAAAAATGAGCGACTTCCTCAAAACCTAATGTAAATGCGATTTCTGAAATGTTCCATTGGGTTTGAGTCAATAAAATTTTTGCTTCCTGGAAAATTCTGCTTCCGATGATTTCGCCGGTGGTTTTTCCTGTTGTTTCTTTTAGAACTCTGTTGAGGTGATTAACGTGAATACCTAAAATTCCGGCAAAATCCGCAGGAGTTTTCAGTTGGAGAAGCTGACTGATATTTTCGATAGGAAATTGCCTTTCCAATAATTCTATGAAAAGCGTTGTAGTTCTGGAAGCTGCCGTTTTATTATTTTCAATGGGCTGAATTGGTT
>JAEXJU010000181.1 GCA_023448955.1 Bacteroidota bacterium | reverse complement strand
TTCTAAATCAGATTTGCCAAATGCAAAAGCCGCAATAGGAACAAATGGCGCTACCGATACAACCCCCGGGATTTTAGTCCTCACCGATACGGATAAGGCTATGGTTTTGCCAAAAGTGGCTTTGCCGCATCTTAACATCAAAAATCCTACAGCGGGAATGTTGGTTTATGACACCACCAACAGGCAATTAGCGGTTTTTAACGGGACTAACTGGTCGTTTTGGAAGCCTTAAAATAAGGTAATCGATATTGCCTTCAGTCTAAAATGTAAAATGTGTTTTTTTAGAAATATTTCCGGTTTAGTACTTTTTAGCTGAAGGCATTTTTAAAAGATTACCCGACAGAAATTCAAATCAGCTGTGATGTTTTTTATGTAAAAACTAAGATGTAAAAACAATTAGAAATTACAATTTAAGAAGCCATCCGCAAAACAACATCGTCATCAATTATAAATTATTTTTCCGGTAGCGGATATCAAAATTACTATGACATTAAATGATTTTTCAGATAAATATTTTGATCAGAATGATTTTTTAGATTCAAGAGACAGGGATAAACTCTTGGAGTTGGTTCAGTTTGTAACTATTCCAAAGGATAAAATACTGTTGCATAGAGGAGAGCAGATAAAACAGGTGGGAATAATTCTAAAAGGTCTGATAAGAGTTTATAATAAAGATAATCGGACGGTTTGGTTCGTTCAGAGTAATGGGATTTACGGATCAATCGATACTTTGGCGCTTAACCGTACTTCCAGCCTTACTTTTGAAACATTGGAAGAGACGAGTATGTTTTTGCTTAATTATGATGATCTAGAAAAAGCCATTATATCTTATCCGAATATTGCCAGCCTGCTTCTGATGTATTGGAAAAGAACAGCAGTAGAAATTTACCGTAATTTTTATACATCATTAAGCTTGTCTCCGGAAGAAAAATATATGGAAATTTTACAGAAAAATCCTCAGCTCATTTTAAATGTAAAATCCAAAGATCTTGCTTCCTACTTAGGAATTCATCCCACATCATTAAGCAGATTGAAGAAAAGATATTTCGTTTCGAAAGAAAATAAAACGTGATTGGTTGCATATTATCAGCTTTTGCTTATTGCATTATTGACTATTGCTAATAACGAAATAAACAAAAGTATATTATCATCGTTAAATACTCGTTTTGCTTATTAATTATTTACAATTGGTTTATTTTTGTTAAAATATTTAAATAAAAACCTGAATTTTTAATTTAATTTCAAATCTAACAGTGTCTGCGAATTTTATTTTCAAATGATTGTAAATAAGACAAATATCAATAGAACACTTTGTATAAGTTCTACATAAAAAGTTAAAAATAGTAAAGAAAATCATATTAGGGTAATAATTCCCTTCTAAAAGCTTCCTGCTTGGGCAGATTTTCTCAAAATAAGGTTGATGTAAACAATCGGTTTTCGGGAAATGCCTTAGATGCAAATGATTAAGAAGATGAAAATTCAGGTAAGTCTGTAAAAGATATTTAGAAACATCAGAATGACTTTATAAACTAAAAAAATCAAATAAACTAAATGAAATTACCAAGAATCAATTTTATTATGAAAAATGCATCTTCAGTTCAGGAATGCTTTGTAAAAGCTGTATTTGTATTGATAATGATTTTCACAAGCTTCCAGCAATTATCGGCACAAAGTTCTGATGTTGATGGAGATGGAGTCACTAATTCGTTAGATTTAGATGATGACAACGATGGGATTTTAGATGCTGATGAATGTCAGGCATCAAACAAAATTTCAGCGGGAGTTTTCCCGACCTCAGGATCTACTATTCCAGGTTGGACTACAACTGGCCTATTTGCTTTAAATGCAAGAGGATTGCAGTTTGATGCTGATAATGCAGTAACCACTGTAAGACAGACTATTTCAAGTGTGTTTTTCGGAAGCACCATTAATTTGAATAACCTCAGATGGCTCACTACCAATAATGCAGCAGCTTCAGGAAGGCTTATTACAGAGATTTTGTACGGCGGAACTGTTTATGCAACAATTGATACTGGAGTTGGTGTCGCAGGAAGCATACCAACTGTAACCGGAAATAATGGTGCGGTTACCAATATTAGTACTTTGCCGTCAATAGCTTCAACCGGGGTTTATTCCACTCCTTCCAATATAATCATTTCATTACCATCATCTTTACCATCCAGCGGAGAGTTTCAGATAAGATTCACTTCAGGTTCTACCAATGCGGATGATATTTCGATTGAATCTGTACAGCTTATTTCCTGTTCGGATTTTGATGGAGACGGAATCCCGAATTTCCAGGATTTAGACAGCGATGGTGATGGATGTCCGGATGCAATTGAAGGATCAGGCAATTTTAATCCTTCCACAACGGCTTCTGGTACGCTTACAACTCAGTCTCCAAACATTAATTTTGGAACAGCGGTAGATGCAAATGGTATTCCTACAACAGTTGGAGCAGGTGGACAAGGTATTGGAGATTCTTTAGATGTAATTAAAGACTGCAAAGACTCTGATGGAGACGGCATTCCAGATTGGCAAGACCTTGATGATGATAATGATGGCATTCTGGATTGTGTGGAAAATGGTCTCAACACGACTTTAGATAAAATTTTTAAATCCAATAATAGTGCGACATTAATCGCAAGTCCTTCTACAGGGCCTGTAAATC
>JAEXJU010000151.1 GCA_023448955.1 Bacteroidota bacterium | reverse complement strand
GGATGGGTGATCTTTGTAATGACAATCATTGTAAAGCTGATCCTTTCACCAATTATGTATAAGCAGCATAAGCTGAGTGCGATGATGAAGGTGATTCGTCCGGAAATCGATGAGGTAAATGCCAAATTCAAGGATGCTGATCCGATGAAAAAGCAACAGGAAACAATGGCGGTTTACAGGAAAGCCGGCGTGAATCAGATGGCAGGATGTTTACCGGCTTTGGTTCAGATTCCTTTGTTCTACGCACTATTCAGATTCTTCCCGAATATGCTGGATCTGAGAGGTAAAAGCTTCTGGTTTGTTCCGGATCTTACCGCGTATGATGATGTGATTAGCTGGGGAACTAACATTCCTTTGCTTGGTAATCACTTGAGTATATTTGCTTTAGCTTGTACTGTAGTGATTTTAATCTATACGATTATGACTTCAGGTAACATTCAGCAGCCGCAACAGGAAGGAATGCCAAATATGAAAGTGTTGATGTACATCTTCCCAATCACATTCCTGTTCTTCCTGAACAGTTCTGCATCTGGTCTGTCTTGGTATTATTTTGTATCGAATGCCATTAACATTGTTATCATCCTGGTCATAAAATATTTTATCTTGGATGAGAAAAAAATCCATGCGATGATTCAGGAAAATAAAAAGAAAGAACCGAAGAAAGAAGGAACTTTCCAGAAAAGAATGAGAGAAATGATGGAGAAAGCACAGGAGCAACAAAAAATGCAGGAGCAAGCAAGGAATAAAAAGAAATAAAGATAAAAAGAGCGGTTATTACCGCTCTTTTTTCATATTTAAGCTTTCCAAAAAGTCCATTTGGAACCATTAAATACCGCTAATCTTTTAGCTCCGGTTTTATTGATATAGATCATCATTCCCGGCGCAGGATCAGCGATGTTATCTGTATTTTCTACCATCGGCAATACCATTGCTTTGTTTAATGATTCTAAAATAAGAACACCATTCGCGGAAGATGTCTTAGATCCTATAATTGCACCTCTTGTTGTATCTTCTACAACGGAGGATGGCTGTAGTAATAAGTAAGAACTTACATTTGCTCCATTTCCACTACTTAAATCCTGCCAAGTCCCATTATAATATTTTACTTTAGCATTTGTCGGATCGTTAGCATCCAAGAGAATTGTTCCTTCTGCCAAACCAGAGCCCGAAGGTAATATTCGGTTGTAAGGAAGTATAATGCCTTTGTTCTGATTAGCAAATTCTAATAAAACAGAAGTTTTGTTAGTGGCTGTTCCTGTATTGTCGCCTATGATTACCTGAGAAAAGCAAAAAGATGCTAATGCCATAAAGATTGCTGAATATTTTTTTTTCATTTGTTCATATTGTTTTTAATGTAATCCTTTGAGTTTTATAATTAAGGACAAGCAGGAGTGTTGAAACATTTCCAGGCATTGTCAGAGTAAATTTTCAAACATTTATCTGTAGTGTCATAAACCATCATCCCTTCCTGCGGATTGGTAATATTTCCTAAATCTGCTTTTGCTATTCTCGTTACTACAAAGCCTTGTGTATTTGATTCTAACGCAATGTGACCAGATTTTCTTACCATCGGCCAGTTATCCTGATTATCACTGCCAGCTCTTTTCAGTAAAGTAATACCCATTTTTGTTTCTGTTCCCGTCCCATTGTTATTAGGGTCTCGGTAGCAAATACAGCTATTAATGGTTACCTTTACAGCATTGGAAGCAGGACCGTAACATCCTGAACCGTTTGAATAAAAAGCATAAAAAGTTCCGGCGCCTGCATTGATAACTTGTGCAGCAGTTAAAGCTGTTCCTGTACGTGTATCATTGTTGTACCACAAAACTGTTGCCCCGGGTGGAGTTGCTGTGAGTAGCGCATTGCTGAGATTCACAGTTGTTTCAGGACAATTGTTTGTCAAATTCTGAACTGTTGGTTTTTTTTCTCCAGATATCACAACCTCTGTATTATATAAATCCTCTTCAACCATTAGCACAGAAATCACATCTCCTGCAGCCAGATAAACTGTTACAAAATCTATAAAAGGACCTCCATAATAAGCATCATTCATCTGATTAAGTTTTACACCATTTTTGTATATAAAAATATGGTCATCACCATAAGACAAATCGAACTGATAAGTCCCTTCTTCGCCGCTTACAATAGTTTTACTGAATAATACTGCATAATCTTCATTAGCTTTACTGCCTCCGCCTGCTAAACTGTAATCATAATAAATTTGAGTTCCGGAATAATTCTGTATCTGAGGATTTGAGGGAGTAAGTCCATAAGTGAATGTCTGAAAATCTATACTAAAAGCTTCATTTGTATTTGCTTTTATATTGTAATCAAAAGATGCAATTTGGGAATAACTGCTTGTAGGGAAAGTATTTGAGCTTGCGATTTGTGTCCAAGCGTTAGTTCCTGCAGGAGCATCAAATACTTTTGCTGACCATCCTGTGTTGCTAAAAGATGTGAAAACAGGACAACAGTCTGAAATATTTACAGTTACAGCGTTGGAAGCAGGACTGTAGCAATTTTTTACCTCATCATAATAATAGGAATAATATATTCCTGCTCCCGCTTTGGAGACCTGATCAGTTCTAAGTGGATCGCCGCTGTGTGTGTTGTTTGTAAACCAGAGTAATTGGGCTCCGGAAGGAGTAATTCCCGTATGTGCGGTGTCTAAATCTACAAAATTGGCAGGACACGTATTGGTGAGTGTACCGTAAACTGTTGGTTGTAACGTTCCAGCTGCGCAAGTTGTAATCCCGAATCGGTTTGTTGTATTATTTGTACTGCTTGCAGTACCAATTGTCAAAGAAAATTCTCCATTTGGATTGCCATCAGAAGGACCGGAGTGAATACTTTCGCCCACAGTTGACCAATTTGCTGGCAATTCTTTTGCGGGTGCGGGTTGTCCTACTATTCCTTGATTTTTACTTAGCTGAAATTTTATATTGTCACCTTCCACTAAGCTGCCTCCCGTTGGAAAGAAGAAAGCTCCGGAAGTATTGACCAATGCTGTGGCTACTACATTTCCATTTATGCCTATTGCATTTACATACAAAGTATTTGCCGTATTCCATACACTACCACCAGTTCCACCATTGTTTATGCCGCCAGTCAGCCCATCATTGTCAATATATACAGTTCCTGTAACAGAGGGTCTTGCAAGAGGGAGAATAGCAATGAGATTAGCAGATGCAATTTCTGTAGAAGGATTAGTTGCTGTTCTCGTAAGCGTAAAAGTTGGATTTCCTGATGTTATGTTTGAAAAAGCTGTTGCCAATCCAATTCCATCGTTTTCATTTGGGCTCATATCTGTCGTATAGATAGAGTTTCCTAAAGTATTACTAACAATATCAGATTGAATATTACTCCAGCCACTTGAGAAAGAAACCAATTTTTGCTGAGAAATAGCTCCAGTCCCAAAAAATGTGATGTTATTAAGCGTATTACCTACAGAAGTAGCTGGCGAAGTTCCGGACAAAGTCAGAAAGTTCGTTGTGTTAAAATTTCTGACATTTGTCCAATTTAATAGAGACGGAATTGGTTTTGCGTTTTCAAAAACAGCAATATTGACTATCATTTCATCTCCTGCATTTTCCGGCACATTAATTCCCGGAAAAGTGACAGAAACATTTCCTGTTGGTAGTCCCATATTGTCCGAGATATATCTCACAGTATTCTGAGTGGAAAAGATTACATCAGTACTTGCTGTAAGAAAATCTGTAGCCCAAGGCCCGCTTAGCCACTGTGTAGCAATACCGTTTACTAAGATCGGAATGGCAAAATCTTCTGTACTCCCATCTGCGGCATATACAAAATTACTTGCTAATATTGGGCTGTGTATTCTTTCTGAGAAAGTAGTAATGAGCATAAGCCTGTTTTTCCCTGCCGGAATATTAATGTTAACAGATGGTATACCAGAAACGCTGCTGCCACTAGCTTTATAGGTACCGCTGGCAATGAGTGTTGGTGTCTGGGCAAATAAGTTTTCTATTAAAATCAGAAATAATAATAGGATTGTTTTTTTCATTTTTTTTGTTTGTGTTGTTTTTATGTGTATGTATCTAATGTTACTTTGCCATATTATCCCTAAAGGATTTAATCAAAAGGCATCGTTAAATGTTGAAGGCTTAATAAACAGGGGTTGCAATCACTGTAAATCTATCTGAGCCTCCTCCAAATTCTACTGAAAAATCCGGTTCACTTGCTGTGGTGGTATTGACAGCATTCCCATAAAGTTGTACGGTGTAACTTCCCGGTTGCAGAATTAAAGATTCATTAGCCGTGTGATAAAAGAAACCAGGTCTGCCGGTAATTGCATTATGCGAGGTTGATTCATAACCAAACTGCTGATTTAATGGCATAGAACCAGCCGTGAAAGCCAAATATGATCTTATGATTTTCATGGTATTCGTTAAACCGGTCGTTGGCACACCGAATGATAACTGATAATTAAATGTTACTAATGATTTTTGCGCTAATGTAAATGTGTACGAAATCAGGCTTTGGGCTTTATTTCCGTTATCAGGAGCTCCCGCAGTAGCCGTAATGGTAGTTATTGCAGAAATAGCATCAGCCAGAGTTCCGCCTGTTAGTAAAGGATTACTCTTTGCTACTGTTTTTAAAACACCGTCTGAGTCAGCGACTAACAATTTGTCAGTATTGGTATTTCCTGTATTCAAATTGATAGTTCTCACTCTCACATTTCCCTCTATGACATCAAGTTTCTCGGCAGCAGGATTGGTGTTAGGACTACCTCCGATTCCTATATTCCCGTTATGATAGACAGACATAACTTGTCTGGTACTGCTGGATGCATCATCTGATACTGCCTGGAAGTTTAAAAAAGAATTTCCTGCTGTATTTTTTGAATAATTTAATTTAAAGAGCTTTTGCCCAGCTAAAGCATTTGCTTCCTCCAAATAAATACCAGGCCCTGTCCAAGCGGTACTGTTTGCATCTGCTGTAATAGTAATCCCTTCTACAAAAGGATTTATAATGCCTGTAGAGCTTCCTTTTTTGCTGATGTTCAGCGAGTTATTTGGAATTGTTGTTCCGATTCCTAATTTCCCATCATTAGTAATAATCACATCGTTTGCTTGTTGAGCATCTGATGGTGTTCCAGTTACCGGGTTGTCTCGGCCTCCGTCTATATGTAGCGTATTTTGGGGATTTTCCGTGTTGATTCCCACTCTTCCCGTCTGAGAAAATGAATAGTTAAAGAATGTTATGATGAAAATTGAATAAATATATTTTTTCATTGCTTTAATTTTAATGCTTAAATTATTTGATATAAGGGCGTAGCAAATCTTTTCAGTATTATTTTAATATTGAAACGGTTATAAAAAGATTGCTTAATAAAATGCTCTAAATGAAAGATGGAGGAGGTCTTGCAAAAATGTCGCTGCAAAAAAGTAATCCATCATAGAATAGACTATAGTTGATGCAGACAGAGTGATTTACTCGTGTTTTTCCATTAAGGATTAAAGTAGAATTAGATTTTATACTCTTAATCTTAGACTGGTTAGAACCAGAATTTATCGCCGTCGATTTTGTATCTAAGCTTGTGCAAAAAACATAACTATTATCGGAGGATTTATAGCTTTCTGAAATTTTTTCTTGCTTGATATGGATATGAGGTTTCCTCTTTGAAATGTGTGCAGGCTTTTTATTTTCTTTCTTAACAACTGCAGGTAAATTAGGATCGGATTTTATAACGATAATTTCAGCATTAAGGTGAGATCCTGTATCGTGAACAATGGTTCCTTTCGTTACATAGATAACTGATCCATCCGAATTGTTAGTGATTCCGATATTGTGATTTCCGGTGTCTTGTCGATGATTTGATGGTTCTCCTACATTTATCGAATCAGAAATTATAATCCTAACATTTAATGTTGAAACAACTTCTGATAAGTTTGTTAAAGGCCTACTAAATGCAAACTGATTAAGAAACATAAAAAAAGAACAAACCAAAATCCGTGCGCAACGGATCTGATTTGTTCTCATCAAATTTGAAATTTTTCTATGCATCTGTGTTTGTGTGATGCAAAGAAAGAAAAACACTTGGTGAAAGCAATATTTTTACATACCCTATATCTTCCCTTTGTGTATTTTGTTGAAATATAGACGTTTACAATTTATAGAATTGGCTTATTGAATCAACTGATATTCGTCTTTAGCCAGATGTACATATCATCAGCAGTCGGAATATTGAGTTTTTTTCTAATATTATGCTTTCTGTTCTGTATCGTTTTTGTTGAAAGAAATAATAATTCTGCAATCTGTTTTGTCTCAAAATTCAAATAAATGTAAGCTAATAGCATCAGCTCGCTATTCTGAAGATTTGGGTTAATTGCCAAAATTTTATGAATGAATGCAGGATTCAGATTCTGAAATTTGTTATAGAAATTCGGATCACGGGATGTCGCCAGTTCATATAGCTCGTCAAACTTATCTGTAACTTTCTTTTCGAGTTGAATAGATTCTGATTTTTGCTGAGAAATAATATGATCTTTTTCCTGGATAATTCTCTGTTTTTTTCTGTGGTTTTTGTAAAAATAAATTCCAAAAATAATTACTACAAGTAGTATTGCTGTCGATATAAAAATTAATAATTGTTTTTTATCTTTCTTATTTTCTTCCTCTATATTCTTTACAGTAAGTTCTACTCCTTGAGAAAAGGAATTATTATAGGAATCTACAAACTTTTTGTATTCGTCAAGGTATTCTTTTTCTTTTTCAAAATTCCCGATTTTTCTGTAGTTTTCGGTTAAGGTATTATATAAGCTTAGTAAAAATTGTCGATTTTTACCATTTGAAGCATAGGTGCGCGATTTTTCAAATAAGGAAATGGCTTCTGTATATTTTTTCTCTTTAGAATTTACAAGCCCTTTATAATAATAGAGTACAGCTAAGTTGTATCTGTTTACATTTTTAATTTTACTATACATAAGTTCTGCTTTTGACAAATAGATTTTAGCAGAATCCAAATGTTTATTTTCATCAATGTAATACTTAGCAATATCACAATAATTTGGAGGTGTTTCGTAGATTAATATGGCTTTTCTGTAATAAAATAAAGCCGAATCTTTTTTAGCGGTAGCTAATGTGTTCGCACGGGTTCTGTATATAAAATTTAGATACCGGTGTTTATAATCAGTATCCTTTAATTTTTCGGCATAGTATTTTGCATTTGAGTTGTATTTAAGGCACATATCATACAACCCCATTGTATAATAAACAGTAGCATATTCTTGGTAAAGCTTTGATAGTATTTTATCATCTAAATTGATCTTTTCAGCCATTTGTTTTGCCTTATTGAGATAAGACAGGCTAATGTCAGGTTTTCCAAGATTATAATACTGAATAGCCAGATTGGTATAAATGATTACAATTCCCCGTCCGTAATTTTCTTTTTCTGCTTTTTTCAGCATAGTAAGATTCCATTGGATAATAACTTTTCTTGGGATGTTTTGAGAAGACATTGATTCGGGTTTATTAATAAGAACCGAATCTAATATAAGATTAACGGTCTGTGATTTTAAAACCAAAAACAATAGCAGATAAAGGCATACTTGTAATTTTTTAAAAACATTCATCTGGTTCTAAATTAAGAAAATAATAAACTTTATTTTGAAAATTTTGTCTTGAAAAAAATTGAAAAAATAATTAACAGAAATTAGTTTAATGATGGCTATTTTCTCCGCGTAAAATAGTTTTGAATTTGTGCGCAGCAAATATATAGATAAAATTGATCGTTTGTAATGTTTGAAATCCCGAAATTTGCAATCATTAATTTTAAATCCAAAACCTTGAACTTAGAATCCACTTACGAATATCTTCAGCAGTTCTTAACTCCGGAACGTTTCCAGAAAATAGAATATTATTCCAAAGAAAGTTCCGATTTTGTATTGCCAGTGATGGAAGATATTTACCAATTCCGAAACGCTGCGGCAATTGTTCGCTCCGTGGAAGCCTGCGGATTTCACAAGGTAGTGGCGATGGAAAAGGAAAATTACTTCGAACCTAATCTAAAGGTTACCAAAGGCGCAGATACTTGGGTTGAGGTGGAGAAAATGCCGAGAAATATAGAATCTCTTCAAAACATCAAGAATCGAGGTTACAAAATCGTAGCAGTTTCAGCAGAAAACAATGCGAAAATGCTTCCTGATTATCAGGTTAAAGAACCTTTAGCCCTGGTTTTCGGAACGGAGTGGGAGGGAACAACAGATGAACTTCTCGACTTTGCGGATGAAACTTTAGCCATTCCTATGTTTGGTTTTACAAGAAGTTTCAACGTTTCTGTTGCAGCAGCAATTTGTATGTACGAACTCAAACAAAAACTCCTGAAATCCGATATTGATTATAAATTATCCGAAGAAAAATTACTTCAAATGAAAATCCGCTGGGCAAAAAACTCGATTCCGAGTGGTGATATGATTCTGGAGAAATATTTGAGGGAGAATCATTAATTTAAATACCTTGTATTTCTTTGATGAGTTTACGTCTTTGCGAACTTAAAATGTTTTCAATACTGATGAAAAAACTTTGCGGGCTTTGCGTTCAAAAAAATTCAGCCAACCAACTCACTCATAATTTCTCCAATCTTCGGAGCCAGCGCAACACCCATTCCGGAAAGCCGCACGGCACAAAATTGTCGTTCGGAGATTTGTTTCACAATCGGCGTTTTTTCCGTTCCCATTGCCATAATTCCGGACCAGCGCATTGCGATTTTAAAATCCTGATTAGGTAGAATCACTTCTTTTAGAAATTGCTCCAAATGATTTTGCAAAAAAACCGTTGTGTCAAAATCCGTTGTTTTTTCAGTTTCAAAATCCTGGTTTCTGGCGCCGCCTAAAAGAATTCTGTTTCCCAGATTCCGGAAATAATAAAAACCTTCATCATAATGAAAAGTGCCTTTGAGTCTAAGATTTTCGATAGGTTTTGTTAAAATAATTTGTCCTCGGGCCGGAATAATTTCTTCGGATTCTAGAAATTTTGAACTGAAAGCATTCGTACAATAAATGACTTTTTCAGATTTCAGAATAAGATTGTTATCGATTTTAATTTCGATTTCATTGTTGGTTTCTGAAACGGATTCGACTTCCGTTCCGAATAAGAATTCAACTTTCAGTTCGTGGCATTTTTCTAAAAGTTGGTTCAGTAATTTCCCCGAATGTAAGCTCCCTTCGCAAAGATTCTCAACCAATAATTCTGATTTTCCTAAACCAAATTCTTCAATTTTTTCATTTGCAATTCTGAAAGTATTTTTGGTTTTGGTGATTGAAGCTAGCTTTTCATTGACTTCAAGCAGTTTTTCTAAAGCTGATTCATCATTCAGAATTTCGTAACCTCCACACAATTCAAAATCAATGTCTTCTGCATTAAAATAATTCTGGATTTTCTGCAAACCCTCAAATCTCATTTTGACCAAATCCAGAGTTTTGTTCCAACCCATTTTTTCGGAATCAGAAATAATCTCGGTCAGACTTCCAAAGCACGCAAAACCTGCATTTCGAGTCGAAGCGCCAGTCGGGACAGAATTTCTTTCAATAATTAAAACCGATTTTTCAGGGTGTTTTTCTTTGATGGAAATTGCTGTCCAAAGTCCGGTAAATCCTGAACCGATGATAATGATGTCACGTTTTCTGTAAAATGTTTCAGTTTCCCAAATGCTTGGATTCGCCATTTCCATAGGTTATTCAGCTTTATAATCGTCTCTCACTTCACCACTTTTTGCAAAGCAAACCGGCGAAAAATTTTCCTGACTCGAATCAAATTTTGAATGCATTTCCTGATTAAAATCCGCGGATTTGTTTCGGGCAATGGAAAGTGTTTTCCAATCATTATTTTTCAACATTTTAGCAATGTATACAATTTGTCCTACGTGATATGGATAATGCGCTAACTGACGGAAAACAGCATCCAAAACAGTATGCGCTTCGCCTCTAATGTAGATTGTAGAATTGATATTATCATCTGTAATCTGATCTAATGCGTTGAAAAGACAATTCCAGCCTTTTTCCCAAAAATCCAGAACTTCAGCTTTTGTACTGAAAGAATTCACAAATTCCGCATCCCGGTTTCGCCAGCCTTTTTCGCCGTCTTCCGTCAAAAAATTAGTCCAGCGCGACAGCATATTCCCGGCAATGTGATTCGCGATTATTGCTATGGAATTGCTTTCCTCATTGTATTGCCAGAATAATTGTTCATCGGAAAGTTGTGCAAATGTTTTGTCTCCAAGTTCTTTATAATAAAGAAACCGTTTTATGAATAAATCTTTCATTTCAATAGTTTTTTAGCAATGGGAAATAAGAATATGAAGCTATCAAATTCTTTCTGAAGATAAAAGTTTTTTGCCTATTATTGCAATCCTTTTTTTGAAGCTTATTTATGAAGAAAAAATACATCATATTATTTTTGCTGAAAGCATTTTCAATATTTACAAGAGCACAGGAATTAACAAAAGTCAAAAATCCGCCGGTTTTGATGGAAGGCCTTGTCGGAACCCGTGGTTTTTCGTACCAGTTGGTAGCGGATAAAAAATTCCAGAGTCTGCCGCGTTTAGGATATTATGGCGTGGTAAATTTCCAAACGGATTGGGGTGAGTCAAAAATCGGAGATTATATGCTGCAAGGGCATTTGACTTATACTATTGTAAAAGGATTGAATGCTGAAGCAGGATTTTTTGCCAATCCTGTAGATGGCATAAGACCGTCTGCCGGATTGATTTATACTTATGGAAATCCGCAGATTTTTATTTTGGCAAATCCAAGATTTGATATTGCAAAAAATCCTAATGCGGAACTATTTGCTTTGGCCGAGTATAAACCGAAACTTACCGAAAAGCTGAATCTGTACACCAAAATCCAGGGATTATACTGTTACAATCTGGGCTATGATTTCCATTCCAGGAGCTATCTCTGGCTCAGAGCTGGTCTTACGATCAAGGAATTTAGCTTTGGTCTGGCGGGAAATATCGATTTTTATGGACCTGCCGGACATAATGAAAACAACCTCGGTGTTTTTCTTATGGTGAATTTGTTTTGAGAATCAGAACATTTTGTCGTAGTTCCAAGCGGCTACAAAAATGCCGGCAGTTTCTGTTCTTAATCTTTGGTTACCAAGAGAAATAGCTTTGATGCCTTTTTCGGCAAGCAACTGAATTTCCTTGTCGGAAAAATCGCCTTCCGGACCAATCAGGAAAGTGGTTGGGTTGATGGTTGATGGTGGTTGGTTAATTGTATTGTCACGCTGAGGCTCTCGAAGCGTATTTAAATTGATTCTTTCCAGATTTTCATTACAGTGCGCCACAAAAGTATTTTCGGCATCCAGATTTTTCATAAAATCAGAAAACTTTGTCAGTTCATTGACTTTAGGGAAATGAAATCTAAGGCTTTGTTTAGAGGCGGAAATAGCCTGTTTCCTGAGTTTATCAATATTGATGTTTTTTCGTTCCGTTTTTTCTGTCAGGATTAAGCTAATTTCAGAAATTCCTAATTCCACAGCTTTCTCAACAAAAAATTCGATGCGGTCAATATTTTTTGTTGGGGCAATGGCGATATGAAGTTTTGGCGAAAAATCAGGAAGATCTTTTTTAAGTTCTATAACGTCTAACGATACTTTCTTACCTTCGAAAACAAGGTTGCCTTTAGCCAAATTTCCATTGCCATCGGTCACATAGATTTCTTCGCCGGCTTTCATTCTCAGTACTTTTGAGATGTGCTGTTGTTCGTCTGAATCAATTAATATTTCCGGAAAAATCTGCCCAAAGAAAAGTTTCATAGTTTGTTGAATCGTTTATTTGTGAAATCGTTGAATTGTGAAATCGTTGAATTGTGAAATTGATGAATTGTGATATCGTTGAGTTGTGAATGTTTTTTCTAATTATTTATTCAGTGTTTTGTTCAAAGAATTAATTTGATTGGTTATAAATTCTGCCTTTTCTCTCAACTGGTTATAATTTTCAGCCATTAAAAACCCTAAATCGCTGGATAAAATTAAGAAATTAATAACTTAGATTGTTGAGCCAAATGCAATATTCAAGAATCTTGATTTTTCTTTATTAGATTGTCTTGAGAAACCTTCTGCAATATTTGCGGAGATACTTGTAGAAGCACGTCTCAGTTGATTTGTGATTCCAAATTTTTCGTTTTCTGGAAAAGAGGATGTAGCAAGATAAATCTCTTTTACTAATTGTCTTGAGTTTTGCCAAACTTCTAGTTTTTCAAAATAAAATTGATACATATCTTGCGTTAAAAAAAATCAACTGTTTAACGATTATTCGGTTTTACAAATTTGAAAATTCTTTTTCCCATCGTCATCACTAAAACTGCTGCCAATCCGAAAACTATTCCCAATCCAAATTGCGGAATTTGCTCGGGCCAGGTGGCTGGAATATGGTCTGAAACCCAATGGTGAACTACATCAATATTATGATGAAAAATACCGCCGGAAACCAATATCAAAGCAATCGTTCCAACTACACCCAGAATTTTGATTACAATAGGCAAGGCTTTGATCAGAACTTGTCCAAGGCCGGAAAAGAAACCTTTGTTACCGGACTTTCTCATCAGGAAAAAACCGGCATCGTCCATTCTTACAATCAGAGCTACTATACCATAAACACCTACTGTTGCTATAATCGCAACCAAGGATACGACGATGATTTGCGTCAGAAGCGGATGTTCTTTTTCAATAACAGTTCCTAATGCGATTATGACAATCTCAAGGGAAAGGATAAAATCCGTTTTGATGGCTGAACTGATTTTTGACTTTTCAGAATTAACTTCTTCCTCTTCCAAAGTGCTCTCTTCTATCACTTCTCCACTGGTTTTTTGTCTGTGAAAAAGAAATTCGATGATTTTTTCTACACCTTCATAAGCCAGATAAACGCCACCAACTACCAAAAGAATCTTAATAGCAACAGGAAAGAAAAAATTAAGCAAAAAAACAACCGGGAGAATAATCAGTTTATTGATAAAAGAGCCTTTCGTAATCGCCCAAAGTACAGGAATTTCCCGTGAAGAAAGGAAACCTGTTGCTTTTTCCGCATTCACGGCAAGATCATCGCCAAGAATTCCGGCTGTTTTTTTTGTTGCGAGTTTGCTGGTCACTGCAATGTCGTCCATCAGCGCACCAATATCGTCTAAGATTGCAAAGAATCCTGAAGCCATAACTTTTTATTTTTTATATGGCAAAAATAGGAATTTTCGAGTCTTATAATTGATGTTTTTCCCTTAAATTTTCTTTTTAGCAACCAGAGAATAAACCATTGGGATTTTGTTTTCAAGATGTTTTATCCTGAATTTTCCCGACTCAAATTCTACAGTATTGCTGAAACAATTATAAGGTGAATAATCGATTTCGTTGAAAGATGAAATCTCCAGACCATTGTTGAGCAGACTGGTGAAAACCTCGCTCAGACTGTGATTCCAGGTGATGTTTTCCTGCGATATGTCAGCAGATTTGTCTGCATACGTTCCGTTTTCGGATTCGATAATCGGCTCAGAATTAAAGTAATTGTATCCGATTTTTTCAAAATTGTCATCAAACATCCACACCACGGGATGAAATTCAACGAAAACAAATTTTCCTTCCGGCTTCAGGAAATGGGATACAACCTTTGCCCATTTGTCCAAATCCGGAAGCCAGCCAATTGTTCCGTAACTGGTGAAAATGATGTCGAATTTTTCATTCAGATGATTGGATAAATCATAAACATCACAACAGATAAATTGAGTGGTCTGTTGCAATTCTGCTGCAATTTCTCTTGCTTTTTCTACAGCTTTATCAGACAAATCTACACCTGTAACCTCTGCGCCTAAGCGACTCAAAGAAATAGAATCCTGCCCGAAATGACATTGGAGATGCAGAATTTTCTTGCCGGAAACATCGCCTAATAATTCCAGTTCGATGTTGTTTAAAGATGATTGTCCTTTCAAAAAACTGTCCTGATTATAAAACTCAGAATTGATGTGTACTTCTGTTTTTTTATTCCAGGAATTTCGGTTGATTTCCAGGTAATTTTTTGCTTTGTTCATAGTTTTCAGATTAGGTAGTTATTTTATATTTTAGAAAAATACTTCATTCTCACTGATAAAAGCCACGCCGGTTTTGATTGTGGTGTAGATGTCCGTGTCGCATTCCCGCAAAGAACACATATAGATTTCTTCTACCCAAGTGTTGCTGAGGAAGATTAAATTGAGATATTCGTTTTTTCTTAAATTATTTTTGATGGAAAGATAGTCGCCTTCTTTGGGTTCATAATCAAAGCTGAAAATATTCTCGGAATTAATCATCTCAATAATTTCTTCTTTGATTGTTTGCAGATAGCCTGTCTCGGAACCGATTAAGTCAAAATCCTCAGCTGCATCAGAAGCTTCTGTTTTGCCGGTAATGGTTTCCAGGATCCAGTAAAATTTAGACTTATTTCTGGCTTTTTTTTCAAGGATTTTTTCTTCGAGGAGTATTTTCATAGAGTACGATTTTAGCGTGATAGCTATTTCTTGTGTTTGATTATTTTGTTTTAAAAATGATTTTTTCTGATACAAAATCTTTAAAAAAACATTTATCTTTCTTAGAATGTTTTAGCATATCGATAGTGTCAAACCAAATATTAAAGCGATACGTAGTTTTCTCTAGAGTTAGAACCTTTTTAAAAAAATGAGAATCATAAAGATTAATAAAATAATTTATCCTTTCTTCGGGTTTTAATGTTTTGTATTTGCCAAAACAATTCAGACAATTAACATCGGAAATCGATTTTCTTATAACATCAAAATTATTTGATTTTGAATCAAATTTTTCAACATTAATAGGTTGAATTCTAATATCGCTAAATTCATCCGAGATTTTTAATTTATGAGGTGAATTATTAATTAGAATTAGTTTTATCGTACCGGTTCTCGAAAGTCCAATCGTATCCATCTCGTGTTTGATATTACAATTTACCCAATCCTTTTCTTGCGAAAAAGCTGTTGAAAATGATAGAAGCAGTATTGTAATAAAATATAGCTTGAGCATATTAATTTTGGTAAGGCATTTTAATCTTCAAACCTCCACCTCTCTACAAATCATACTTCGCTGTCGCCGTCGTCCTGATATCCGTAAACTCACCGCGTTCGTATTTCAGTTTCGCTACCATTGCAATCATCGCCGCATTATCTGTTGTGTATTCAAATTTTGGGATGTAGATGTTCCAGCCGAGTTTTTCACGGTTGTCTTCCATTGCTTTTCTCAATCCGGAATTGGCAGAAACACCGCCGGCAATTGCAATATCATTGATGTTAAGTTCTTTCGCAGCTTTCTCCAGTTTGTCCATCAATATTTCTATGATCGATTTCTGAACAGAAGCACAAAGATCATTCAAATTGTCCTTAATGAAATCAGGGTTTTTTCTGACTTCCTTCTGGATAAAATATAGAACAGAAGTTTTTATCCCGCTGAAAGAATAATCATAACCTTCCATTTTCGGTTTGTTGAATTGGAAAGCGTCGGGATTTCCATCTTTGGCCAGTCTGTCCACGATTGGTCCGGCAGGATAGTCTAAGTCAAATATTTTCCCGATTTTGTCAAACGCTTCACCTGCGGCATCATCAATAGTTTTTCCGATGATCTCCATATCAAAATAATCCTTGACAAGAACAATCATTGTA
Organism: Bacteroidota bacterium; assembly: GCA_023448955.1. Taxonomy (GTDB): domain Bacteria; phylum Bacteroidota; class Bacteroidia; order Flavobacteriales; family Weeksellaceae; genus Epilithonimonas. Next base: position 10,885 of record JAEXJU010000151.1, on the reverse strand, counting down.
TGACCGCCGGAAACGGTCAAACATAGAAACGGAAATCTGGGCGGTGTTGGATTGGCATCTTCAATAAAATGGGCGAGAATATGCGCCTGCAAGTGATTGACTTCTATCAATGGAACGTCCAGACTCATCGCAAGTGATTTTGCAAAAGAGGTTCCGACCAGGAGTGAACCCAAAAGTCCTGGACCTCTTGTGAAACCAATCGCACAAATCTCATTTTGTTGTATATTTGCTTTTGAGAATGCTTTCTCCACAACAGGGATGATGTTTTGCTGATGCGCTCTGGAAGCCAGTTCCGGAACCACACCACCATATTCATTATGGATTTGCTGGTTGGCAGCGATGTTGGAAAGGATTTTGTTATCCTGGATTACTGCTGCGGAAGTGTCATCGCAAGACGATTCTATACCTAAAATAATTGAACTGCTCATAACTAAATGGCAAAGTTAGAAAATAAAAATACAAATAACGAAGATCCGGCTGACCAACCTGTCAGCAAGAAGAAAAGCCCGCTTCTCCTCAGGATTCTCAGCTATATATTTTTCACGATTCTTGGTCTTATCATATTCATATTGGTAGGTATTAATCTTCCTGTTACAAAACGATACATTGCCAATCAGGCCATTGATATGCTGAACAATGACTTTAAAATGGGAATGAGGATTGAAGATATTGATGTTAATTTCTTTGGCGATGTCACCATTAAAGGACTAACACTCAAAGATTATAAGAATTATGATTTTGTAAAAGCAAAGGAACTTCGTGTGGCGTCTGACTGGTTTGCGCTGGCGTTCAACACTAGAGATATAAAATTCAATCAGGCTGTTATTGTAGATCCTGTCATCAGAGTTATCACTTATAAGGGCGACAGCATCAGTAATTTTGTGCGGTATGTGGATAATTTCGATGACGGGAAACCTCGGGATCCAAAGAAAAAGCCCTTTAAAATGGGGATGAAAATTGATCTGATTAACGGATTGGCAAGTATTGTAAATGAAAATCATCCGGGTGAAGCAGGCCGATGGCTGGACGCCAGAAAAGTGAACTTGAATGTAACATCTCTTCGAGTGGAAGGTTCTAATGTTTTTGCTGATATCAGGAATTTTAACTTTATCACAAAACGTTACGGCAAGGAACACATTGTCGATACTTTCTCTACCAATTTTGAACTGACCAAAAAACATTTGAAATTAGGAAATCTGACCTTCAATACCAATTATTCTCTTTTGCAAGGTGAAGCAACACTAAATCTTGATCCAAAGACAAAATTTGCAGATTTTGGAAATAAGGTCAATTGGGATCTGAAAATGATTCCCGGAAGCCAGATCAGCGGCTATGATCTGAGCTATTTTGTTCCGGATTGGGACAATTACACACCGATTAATATTTCCGGAACGATGACCGGACCATTGAATAATTTCACATTAAATAATTTTTTGATTCGATCCCAGGAAATCAATCTCAATACCAAAAAAATGAGTATTTCAAGCGTTTTGGATAAGAAATTTTTTATTGAAAGTAAAGATGTTTCCGCAGATTTTACCTACAAAGGTCTGAAAGCGACATTGCCGAAATTTATCTCTTCCAAGCTCGGAAATTTTGCAGATGATTTCGGAAGGCTCAAATACAACGGATCTGTAAAGGTTAATCCAAAACAGGTTTTTGCCACCGGAAATCTCATTACAGGAATTGGCCAGGCAAAGATGAAGGATTTCAATCTTGTTGATTACAGCACAAAGCGTCCTAGATATAAAGGTTATGTTGAGGTTAAAGATCTGAATGTAACAGCACTGACCAAAAATAAGCAGGTTGGGCTGATCTCGGGAAAATTCAATATTCAGGGTGAAGGTTTTGATGTAAATACAATGTACGTTAAAACATCTTCCGATGTCAATCATATTGATCTGATGGGGAAGAGCCTTAACAATATTTCTATTGACGGTGTTCTCAATAAAAAAAGATTCACCGGAAATATTTTAGCTAATGATCCTAACGCAAAGGGAAGTTTTAAAGGAATTGTGGATTTCAGTACCAAAAGATTATTTGCAGATTTTACAGCCGATATCAGATATCTTAATCTGAAATATTTTGGCGTTTCGGCAGGAGACACCAATGCTGTTAGCGGATTGGTAGCCGGAAAAGTTTCGATGACCAATCTAAATGATCTGAATCTTGATACCAGCATAAAAAATCTTGTGCTTAATTCTTCTGCTCAAAAACTTCATATTCCTGATTCCAGGATCAAGGCTTATTTTGAAGACGGAAACAGAATTGTTTCTGTAGATGCGCCTGGAGCTGTCAACGGAAGATTATCCGGTAGATTTAACCTTGAAGATATCGGAAATATGATTACCAACAGCATTAATAAAATCCTGGTTGGCAATCCTCCGAAAAAAACATATAACGGGCAAAGCTTTGATTTTGACTTTGATGTAAAACAAGGGCTTGTGTCTTTCTTCGTGCCGGATCTCGAATTGCCAGATGGTGCAAAAGTTTCCGGAAACTACACAGGAGCGACCAATGATCTTATTCTAAGTGCAGATGCCAACAAGATCAAGTACGTAATGGCTAACAAAAGAGAACTTACGGAAGCTGAAAAATTTTTAGCTGAAACTGATGCGACATTCCAGCCGGATCTCAACAAAGCGAAAGACAGCACGATGATTGACAGCCTGAAACTGAGAATTAACACAGCTGATCTTAACCAGCAGTTGCTGGCCACTGTGAAAAGAGGGCAATATGGAAACAAAGTGTTTCAGGACGTGAAACTCACAGCTACTAATGAGAACGGGCAATTGCTTAGAATTGGAACCGATTTCAAACTAGGCAGTCACGATGATGAGACTGCGAATGAAATGAAGGAATATACCGTTAATATCAATCAGACAACTAATCCTGCGGGAGATTATGTGTTTCGTTTTGAGCCAACTACGGTTAAATTCAATAACGTGGCCTGGACTGTTGATACGAGTCCGGAACTGAATCATTCCATAACTTATCGAAAGAAAGAAAAAGATGTTATAATTCAGAATCTAAGAGTTTTTTCTGATGACAGTGAATTGCTCGTTAAAACTGCTGATTTTAAATCCGGAAAGGATTTTACTGCTGATGCAGAAGTTAAAAATCTTGATATTTCAAAACTTCTGGCTTTCGGGAAAGATAACAATGCTATGGATATCAAAGGAACAGCTAATGGAACTGTACAAATCAGAAAATCCGGAGAAAATCTGGAACCTTTGATTGATCTGAATGTTGAAAATATCTTTATGAATGGTAAAGCAATGGGTAATATTGAAACAAAAATTACCAAAAGCGAAAAACCGAATGTCTTTGATGTCAGCATTCAGGCATTGTCTTCTGAATTCCTTGGTAAAAACACCTTAGATGTTTCAGGAACCATTGATAATAATCTCTCTTCACCCGTCCTGAATCTGGATGCAAAGATGAATGAATTTGATCTTGGCTTTGCGCAGCAGTTTGTCAAAGAAATTTTTGGTAATTTCCGTGGAAAAGCAACTGGTGATCTTAAAATTTCAGGGCCGGTCAATGATATTGATTACAGCGGTGATATTGCCTTGAAAGGGTTTGGCTTGAAACTGATGTTTACAGGCGTAGATTATTCTTTTGACGATACTGTTATCAACCTTTCCAGAGGACTTGCCATTCTGAATAATATCGGAATCCGAGATGGTCGGGAAAATTCTAAAGGAAATGTTTCAGGATCCATTCAGTTCGAAACCTTGTCTTCTCTTGGAGTCAACCTTATTATGCGTGCAGATAATCTTCTGGTTCTTAATTCTACTCAAGATGAAAACGATCTTTTTTGGGGAAGAGTTACCGCGCAGGGAGATTTATATGTCGATGGTCCGGTAACAGGGTTGTCTATTGGAACTTCTAACGATGGGCTAAGGGTTCTGAACAACAGTACTTTTACTTTTAACAGTGCATCTACAACGAATGTGGAGGAGTTTAAAATACTAAGATTTTTGAAAAGGGATAATGAAGGCGTTATTTCTGTAGAAAAAAAGAAAAAGTCCGGAGCGAATATGCTGATTGACTTTGATGTAACAATAGATAAAGGTTCTCTTGTTAATGTTCTGGTAGGTGATGATGTGGGAAATATTTCTGTTCGTGGCGATGCAGATCATCTGAAGTTCCGCATGGAAAGGAGTGGCAATATTTCTATGAATGGCACATATACTGTAGATAACGGTACTTTTGTTTCAAAAGCAGTCCTTAACAGAACATTTCAGATTGCAAAGAACAGTAGCATCCGCTGGAGCGGAAGCCCTATGACTCCGGATCTTGATATCATTGCAAATTACAGAAGAACCGTTACCAATGCCGGAGATTATTTACAAATGTCAATTGCTCAGCCAGTAGATGTAGTTCTTACAACCAAAATTACCAATACATTAACGGACCCGGATATCAAATTTGATGTTACGGCACCTGATGCGCCTTCACAAGTGAGAGAAACATTAGCTTCCAAAATAAATACTGCGGACGAAAAGACCATTCAGTTCGGATCAGTTTTGGTTCTTAATAGTTTTAACGTTCCTAACTCCGGCGGTCTGGATTTTACCAATATTTCAAAATCATTACAAAATACGGGTTATAATGTGGCTTTCAAGCAATTGGGTTCTGTACTTAATACTATAAGCAGTGCTTTCCAGATAAATCTTGATTATGTAAGTGGCGATGTAAATTCAAATACTTCGGACAGAGCAAATACCAATGTAAGTCTTGCTTTATCTCCAAGGATAAAATTCAAAACAGGTTTGGGTGTTCCTATTACAAGAACGGAAAATGCTAATTCCAACTATCTTTCCGTAGAAGGAATTGTAGAGTATGACTGGAGTAAGAACAATAATGGAAGCAGGCTATTCAGAGCATATTCAAAACCATCTAATATTGGTATCACAACATCTACCACGCCAGGTGCCAATCAAAATTATGGACTTGGGATTGTTTATAGTAAAAGCTTTAATTCTCTCAGAGAACTCTTTAAAAAAAAGGAAAATATAAAATCAGACTCTTTGGTAACTGTTAAAAATAAAACAGATTCTGTAAAAAACAAGGCTAATAAATGATAATTGTCATAGTGTTTGACTGGTTTTGTTAAAAGGTGTTAATCTTTTAATAAGTGTTTTTATTTAAATTATTTTTTTTAAATTTGCAAAAAAAATAAGTATATTTTAAATAAATAATAAAATCGCAATGAACTATCAATTAGACGATATCGATAAAAAAATTCTTGACTTTCTGGTAGAAAATACAAGAATGCCTTTCACGGAAATTGCTAAACAAATGGATGTTTCAGCAGGAACAATACACGTGAGAGTAAAGAAAATGGAAGATGCAGGAATTATCCTGGGATCATCTTTAAATATCGATTACAGTAAATTGGATTATAATTTTACAGCTTTCATAGGTATTTTACTTACTAAGTCCAATCATACTCAGGAAGTTCTTAAACAATTGGCATTGATTCCAAATGTTGTAGAAGCAAGTGTTACATCAGGGAAATATAATATTTTTTGCAAAATGAAAGCAAAAAATACTGAGGATGCAAAAAGAATCATTTATCAGATCGATGATATTCAGGATGTAATGAGAACAGAGAGTATGATCTCTATGGAAGAGTATATCAGTGATAAGAACCGTCTTATAAATGCGGTTAGTATATAGTTAGTTAGTAGAAGATTTTCTATTGGAAAGAGCTTATTTAGTAAGCTCTTTTTTTGTAATTTTACATTATGAATTCTGTAGCTGAAAAATTTAGAAAAAATAAGAGTTTTTACATTATCTTCGGGCTCATATTGCTTGTGTTTTTTTTAAGTATCAATACCGATCTTGCGGAACTATCACAGCATAAAGCTATTAATATACCTTCTGGTTTTTTTTATTACACTCTTGGAATTGATGTTTTTGTAATTCTCAGTTGGCTGCTGATTATTTTTAATAAGAAAGCTGGCGTAATTCTCTTTCCTGTTTTCATTATGCTGCATTTCGGACTGCATAATTATTTTTTGAGTACTTATCTTTATTCTGATATTACGGTTCTTTTTCTGTTTATAGGTCTAGGTCTTTTAGAAATTATTCCAAGGTGGAAATCTCTGAGATAATATAAAATTAAAGCTCCGGAATCTGTCGGAGCTCGTTTTTAAGTGAATTTAAAAAGATAATTTTTGATGGTAATCTGTTTCATTAAACAGATTTGTGTTTCATCTTGTGTGCCTTCAGAATCGGTAACGATGTAAAGGTGTTTAATTTTTTTTCTGAAACAAAGATTGTCATTTAAACCAGTAAACTGCAAAAAATCATCTACTACTTAACTACGCCATTTTTTTAATATACTGATTTACAGGTGTTTAAAAATATTTCAAGAACTAAAAGTCCATCATCCACTTGTTCAGATCTACCTCAGAAGGAATATCCAGTTGTTTTCTCAGTCTGTTTTTCCTGGTTTCGACACTTCTCACAGAAATATTGCTGTAATTTGCAATCTCTTTTGTGGTGAAGTTAAGTTTCAGCATTGCACAGAATTGCAATTGTCCTGTTGTAAGTTCGGGATAAGAAGAAACAAGTTTATTATAAAAATAGGGATAGACTTCTTTGAATCTGCTCAGAAATGAGGAATCATTATTTTTTGCTAATTCCAGAAGTTCCGCAAAGGCATCATTGATTTTTAGTTCCAGATGACTAAGCTCTTCTTCTTTTTCTATCAGATCATCTTCCATGTTTTCTTTTTGCTCTTTTTCTTCTTTGTAGCTTTTGAAATATTTCAATGTAAAAAAGAAGAAAATAACAGCTAGAAGAATAACACTTCCTATGAATATGTAAAAGCTCTTATACCAGTTCTGTTTTTCCTGTTCAATGATTGTGTTTGAGACCTTATCGGTTTCTATTTTTTCTTTTTTTCTAATGATTTCAGATAATTCTCTGGCTTTTTTTGAATAATAAGAATATATCTTATCATCGCCCATTTTCTCGTAAATTGTCGCCAAATCATCATAAATGTATTGCAGGCGATAAACATCATTGGCTTTCTCAAAAATTGGAAGCGCTTTTTTATAATAATGAACAGAACTGTCACTTTGGTTCATTTCCATAAAGGCACTTCCCAAACCATATAATCCAAATGCTTGATTTATAGAGTCATTTTCCAGTTTGGCCAGCTCATAAGCTTTTTTATTATAATAAATTGCAGGCTTGTAATCATCCAGATCAATATAAGTATAGCCAACGCTTGAGTATTGAATTGCAAGCCAGCCGTTTCTTTTTTTTCTGTTTTTGATTTTTTTGTAGTATTCTATACTTTTCAAATCAAAAGCGAGTGTTTTTTGAGGTGCTTCATATTGCAGATTCATGATTTCTGCCCTACCAGCATAAACCTGTCCCAGCGAGCTGTACAATTCATCGTTATCCTTTATTTTGCTGCATATTGCTTCTGCTTCCTTATTTGTTTTGAGTGCTTTCTCAAAAAAACCTAAATAAGCATAAGAAAGAGCTTGTGCAATAAGAGCTTGCCCTGTATGATAATCGTCGCCTTCGCTGGTTGCAATTTCATATAACTTATTGGCAGATTTAAGTGCTTTTTCCTGCTCACCAAGGCCAAGGTATGAATTGATATCTGCTTTCAGGGATTTTGCTTTGCCCAGATAATATCTTGCCTCATCGGAAAGATTATAGGTTTTGGCACTGATCTTAAGTGCTTCATTTCTGTCGGCAAGCTGAAAAGAAAAGGATATAAGGCTATCAATTTTTTTAGTAGTATATTTTTGTGCCTTCGCTCCTGTAAGGAATGAAAGTAATACAGTAATTGCTATGATTTTTTTTGATAATGCCACCTCTGAAAACAGAACTTCAAAAATATTAAAAAATCACAGAAAATCAGCTATAAAAGCAATTTTTAAAAGTTCGATCATCCAAATTAGTAAGAAATACTTAATCCTTTATACTTACTTCAGAAAATTCTTTTTCGATTCATCCATCAATTCCGGAAAAAAACGATCAAAATAGATTTTTAATATTTCTTTATTATCAATAAAAGCTTCAAATATCGGAATATCTTTTTCCAGATATTTAGCCTTGTTGAGGACATTCTGCATGCTAAACTTTATTCCCCTTTCTGTTCTGTAATTGAATAACCAATCATCCTGTTCCATTCTTACCAGCATTTTCCGGAAGTTTTCCGGAAGCCATTGTTCGTATTTCCAAAGGACAGCATAGGTTTTCAGAGAATGTTTTTTCAATTCAGTTTCTGTGTAGAAATGGGCTGTATAATAATCAAATGCAACATCCACAAACGCCCCGGAATATAATCTTACCAAAGGACTGAAAACTTTTTTAGCTTCTGATACAGAACTATGTGAGTCTGTGAACGTATCGATAAAACGATGAAGCCTGATTCCTTCCTGAATATCCAAAGGAAATTGACTCCGTTCATCATTACGGATGAAATCAGCAATCATATTACCGACAAGCTGGCCTTCTGTGAATGACAAAATAGAATGGGCAAGGTAATTCAATTAAAGCGGTTTTTTTGTGAATTTACTTATTGCTAAAACAGAAAACAATAAAAAGCCTATGATGTTATAATATCCATTACTGAAATCAGATTTGAATCCGATATAAATATTTATAAAAAGGCCAATGATTGCGACAAGAGCAAAAACAATATTTTTCCAATTTTTCATTTAAGATGTGTTTTTAAATTAAAAAAGTAATTCTACAAAATCTTCAATTTTACTGATTTCTTCGATTTTAATTCCGAATTTTCTTTTTGGGATTTTGTTGAGATTGGAAACAAAAATCTTTTCATAACCCAATTTTTCTGCCTCCATAATTCGCTGTTCAATTTGTGCGACCGGGCGAATCTCGCCACTAAGCCCGATTTCTCCTGCAAAACAATATTGTTCAGATATGGCAATATCCTCATTACTTGACAATATCGATGCAACAACAGCCAAGTCCAAAGCAGGATCGTCAGTTTTTATTCCGCCAGTAATATTCAAGAAAACGTCTTTTGCTCCGAGTTGAAATCCAGCTCTTTTTTCGAGGACTGCCAACAGCATATTCAGTCGTTTGGCATCAAATCCGGTTGAGCTTCTTTGTGGTGTCCCATAAACTGCAGTAGAAACTAATGCCTGGATTTCCAGCAACATTGGACGATTGCCTTCTAGTGTTACCGCAACGGAATTTCCGGATAGCTCTTCAGATTTTTTAGTGATGAGCACTTCAGATGGATTTTTAATTTCTTTAAGTCCCTGCGAGATCATTTCATAAATACCAATTTCAGAAGTGGATCCGAATCTATTCTTATTTGCACGAAGCAATCGGAAAAGATGATTTCTATCGCCATCAAAATTAAGAACCACATCTACCATATGTTCCAGAACTTTTGGTCCGGCAATTTGTCCGTCTTTCGTGATGTGACCAACCAGAAAAACTGGAATGTTATTTTCTTTCGCAAATTTGATGATCTCATTAGAACACTCCCGGATCTGGGAAACTGTTCCCGGAGAACTTTCTATCAGCTGAGATTGTAAAGTCTGAATAGAATCTATAATAACAAAATCAGGCTGAAGTTTTTTGGCTTCGTGCAGTATTCTTTCCACAGAAGTTTCCGTGAAAAGAAAACAATTCGGATTTTTTACCTCTGCAAGACGGTCTGCCCTCATTTTGATTTGAGATGCGCTCTCTTCGCCCGAAACATAGAGAATTTTTTTCTTCATTTTCAGTGCTAGCTGAAGCAGAAGTGTAGATTTTCCGATTCCCGGTTCGCCTCCGATCAACGTTACAGAACCCAAAACAATGCCGCCACCCAAAACACGGTTCAGCTCTTCGGAAGGTGTTGATATTCTTGGTTCTTCATTAGTCTCAACTTCTATGATGTTGATAATGGATGACTTAGATTTCACGGCAACAGATGATTTTGTAGATTTTTCTACAATTTCTTCTACAAGTGTATTCCACTCGCCACAGGTTTTGCATTGCCCGTGCCACTGGGAATATTGTGCGCCACAGTTCTGACAGAAATATTGAGTTTTGAGTTTTGCCATTCTGCTAAGTTCAAGAAAAAAAATTGAAATAGAAAAAAATTAGTGCTGCTTAAAGGATTATTTTATAATGATCTTATTTTAAATTTCAAAAGCTTACATTTGTCCATTATCGAAATCGATAATAATCAATTTTAATTAAATATTTGCAAAATGGCATTAGACAAAAATGATGTAGTAACCTTGAAATACGTTCTGCATACCAATGATGAAAATGGAGAAAAAGTTTTTGTAGAAGAAACTTCCAATGACAATCCGCTGACCTTTCTTTATGGTGTGGGGATGATGATTCCAAAATTTGAACAGGAAATTCAGAATCTTAATACAGGCGATAAAACCTCTTTTGAGATAGCACCGAGTGAAGGTTACGGAGAGAGAAATCCTGAAGCTATGACACAATTGCCTGTAGATATGTTCCAGGGACAGGAGTTGCCACCTGTAGGCGCTGTATTGCCATTATCGGATAATCAAGGGAATAATTTTCAGGCAATAGTGCTTGAGGTTACACCTGAAGCAGTAGTGGTAGATCTGAATCACCCGATGGCAGGAAGAAGTCTTTTCTTCGATGTCGAGATTCTTAATACCAGACCTGCTACTGAAGAAGAATTGGCGCACGGTCACGCTCACGGAGCAGATGGTCATTCAGGACATTAATATCCAGACTTTTTATAAAAAATAACGCTTCCAATTGGAAGCGTTATTTTTTTTTAAGTATTATTTTTTGATAAATTTCTGGATGGTTTTATCACCCTTTCTGTTCTCTAATTCAATAATATAATTTCCGATTGGAAGTTTATTGACATCGATTTTTCGTTCTGATGATT